>NZ_RQVA01000004.1:0-128970 GCF_003992255.1 Veillonella sp. CHU110
ACCCAATGAATATATAGCAGAGTACTTCTTAAATAAACTTTTAGGAGGTTGTGTCACAAATGTTTGACTACCGTAGAGTGATATAGTTACTCTGAATGGCAACGTTCATTGCTATATCAAGCAATGTATGATACAATAAACTCATCTTATAAAGATAAGAACAACAATCAAATACACGAGTCTTTGAGGCAAGGTGCGAGGGAAACCTCAATTCCTGACCGGCGGTATAATAGTCCGCAAGCTCTTAGGAGCAGATCCGGTGGTATTCCGGAACCGACAGTAAAGTCTGGATGGGAAAAGACAGTATATTGGTAGCTATATATAAGCTATCAAATAATTGGAATGCTAAAGGGACTATGTAGATAGTCCCTTTTTTGTGTAGAGGTGAGCCGATGACACACATGACAACTGATGAAAAATATATGGCAAAAGCTATTGAATTAGCTGAAAAAGCAAGAGGATGTACTTCACCGAACCCTATGGTAGGTGCGATTATCGTAAAAGATGGTCGCATTATAGGTGAAGGATATCATCAAAAAGCGGGTGAACCCCATGCGGAGGTGTATGCCTTACATCAAGCAGGTATGGATGCTAAAGGTGCGACCTTATATGTTACGTTAGAGCCATGCTCGCATTATGGTAAGACGCCTCCATGTGCCAAACGAGTAATCGCAGCAGGTATTTCTCGTGTCGTAATAGGTATGATTGATCCAAACCCATTGGTAGCTGGAAAAGGATTACAAATGTTACAAGAAGCAGGTATTTCTGTGGAGGTTGGTGTTTTAGAACGGCAATGTGTAGAAATGAATGAAGCTTTCATTACCTACATCAAAACAGGAAAGCCCTTTGTAATTTTAAAATCTGCTATGTCTATGGATGGAAAAATAGCTACTGCTAGCGGAGAGTCAAAATGGATTACAAATGAAGAGGCTCGTATTGATGGCCATCGTATACGAAAAGAAGTAGATGGCATGTTAGTAGGTGTCGGAACAATTATGGCGGACAATCCATTGTTGAGCTGTCGCTTACCACAAGAAACTGTAGATAATCAACCGCATTTGTATATCTTAGATTCCCAAGGGCGAACGCCATTAGATGCTACGATTTGGACTGTACCGAATCGTTCAATTACTATATTTGTAGGTGAAGATTGTGGGTTAGAGCAAATGGGTGCCTTTAGTGACAAAGGTGCGGAAGTGATTGTGACACCATCTAATGAACGAGGCTTAGATATTTCTTTTATATTGGAGGAATTAGGCGCTCGTCAATGTATGAGTATTCTCATTGAGGGCGGTAGTCAAGTCATGGCTAGCTTTGTGGAAACGAAGTCTTTTGATAAATTGGTAACCTATATTGGTAACCGCATTATCGGTGGCATAGGTGCCACGCCTGCAGTAGGTGGACTAGGGTTTTCCAGCTTAGCAGATGCTGTACAATTAGATATCCACGAAGTGATGTCTGTAGGGGATAATATGAAGGTCATTAGTTATCGAAAAGAAAGAGAAGGTGTCTATGTTTACGGGGATCATTGAGGAGATTGGCACGATACATAGTGTGAAGCGAACTCAGAATTCTCTTACATTAGAAATTTCAGGCACCCAGATTTTTGATGACTTGAAAATTGGTGATTCTGTAGCGGTGAATGGTGTATGTTTAACTGCAACGACTATAGGATCCGATCGTTTTACCGCTGATGTCATGCCAGAATCTGTAAAAATGACTACTTTATTGAATCTTTCAGCAGGCAGTCCAGTGAATTTGGAGCGGGCTATGGCTGCTAATGGTCGTTTTGGTGGTCACGTAGTAGCAGGACATGTAGATGGTCAGGGAAGTATTATAGGAAAAGACCATGTAGGTAATTCCATTGTATTCCGTATTACTACATCTTCTGATATTTTGCACTATATTATATATAAGGGATCTATCACAGTAGATGGAGCTAGTTTAACAGTATCAAAGGTAGGACAAGGATGGTTTGAAATTTCCATTATCCCTCATACAATTGGAAATACTATTTTACAATATGCTTCTATTGGTACAACAGTGAATTTAGAAACAGATATTTTTGGCCGTTATATTGAACATTTCATGAAAGATTCTTCTCAAGAATCTACTACACCTAGTAAGGTGACGATGGACACATTGTTGCGTAACGGCTTTTTATAGAAAGGATGATACTCATGTCCTATACATTAAACTCTATTGAGGAAGTAATTGAAGATTTAAAAGCAGGAAAACCTGTCATAATCGTTGATGATGAAAGCAGAGAAAACGAAGGTGATTTAGTCATTGCTGCTGAATTTGCTACTAGAGAAACGGTAAACTTCATTATTAAAGAAGCACGAGGATTACTTTGCACTCCTATGCTAGAAGCAGACTTGCTTCGTTTAGGCATTCCACAAATGGTTGAAAAGAATACAGATAATCATGAAACTGCGTTCACTGTATCTGTAGACCATGTAGATACGACTACTGGCATTTCTCCTGAAGAACGTGCTATAACGATGCAGAAGCTCATTGACCCTAATGCAAAACCAGAAGACTTTAGACGCCCTGGACATGTATTCCCGTTGCGTTATAAAGAAGGTGGCGTATTGGTTCGTCAAGGTCATACAGAAGCTTCTATTGACCTTTGTAAATTAGCCGGATTATATCCAGCAGCAGCGATTTGTGAAATTACAAATGATGAAGGCTATATGTCTCGTATGGATGATTTAGTGGCGTTTAGTAAGAAGCATAATTTAAAAATTGCTTCTGTGGAAGCCTTAGTGGAATATAGAAAACGTCATGACAAATTGGTGAGTATTGCTGCAGAAACTAAGTTACCTACCAAATTTGGTGAGTTCCGCATCATCGTTTTTAAAAATGAAGTGGATCACAAAGAACATCTGATGATTGTAAAAGGTGATGTGCGTGGAAAATCTGATGTGTTGATGCGTATTCATTCTGAGTGCTTAACAGGGGATGTATTTGGTTCTCATCGTTGTGACTGTGGGGAACAATTGGAAAATGCATTGCGCTCTATTGAAGAGCAAGGAGAAGGCATTGTTATATACATGCGTCAGGAAGGTCGTGGCATAGGTTTAACTAATAAAATCAAAGCTTACACATTGCAAGATCAAGGTTATGATACAGTGGAGGCTAACGTAAAGCTAGGGTTCCCTCCTGATATGCGTGAATATTCGTTGGCGGCACAAATGCTTCGTGAATTAGATGTGAAAAGTGTTAAGTTATTAACGAATAATCCTGAAAAGAAAGAGGATTTAGAACGTTGGGGTATTACTGTATCTAAGCGCGTTCCTATTGTGATTAAAGCCAATAGCATCAACGCTAAGTATTTGAGCACAAAGAAAGAAAAAATGCGTCATATGTTGTAATATTGTTTGAAATGCTATGTATGACTACTAGTATGATGAAACGTTTGATGCTATAGTTAACTATATTGAAATTAATAAGGAGATATACAATGATTCAAGAAGGTAAATTGATAGGTACTGGTAAAAAATTTGCTATTATCGGATCTCGTTTTAATGAGTTTATTACATCTAAATTAATTAGTGGTGCTAAAGATGCCTTGTTACGACATGATGTACAAGATAGTGATATTACTACAATCTGGGTACCAGGTGCATTTGAAATTCCTCTAATTGCTCAAAAAGCTGCAAAAAGTGGAAAATATGATGCTGTGATTTGTTTAGGTGCTGTTATCCGCGGAGCAACGACTCATTATGATTATGTATGCAATGAAGTAGCCAAAGGGATTGCACATGTATCTTTAGAATCTGGCGTACCTGTGATGTTTGGTGTAGTTACTACTGAAAATATTGAACAAGCTATTGAACGTGCTGGTACAAAAGCAGGCAATAAAGGTTTCGATTGCGCAATGGGGGCTATCGAAATGATCAATCTATTGGAGTCTATGTAGAAAGAAGGATATCCGTGGATTTTATTAAACGTTATACAACAGCAGAAGGACTTAGACTTTCCATTGCTGTTACAACAGATACAGTAGAAGAGGCGAGAGTTCGCCATGATTTATGGCCGGTGGCAACAGCGGCTCTTGGTCGTACTATGACGGGAGCTATGTTAATGGCCAGCGACTTTAAAAATGATGAGAATGTTAGCATTCGTTTGCGTGGTGATGGTCCGTTGGGGATTGTTCATGTAGATGCATTTAGTAATAATACAGTTCGTGGCTATGTAGATCATCCACATGTGGATGTACCATTGCAACGAGCAGGTAAATTAGATGTGGGGGCTGCTGTTGGACGCACTGGGGAAGTGCAAGTTACACGATTTACGAAGCTACGACAAAATTATACATCCCAAAGTCCAATTCAAACAGGCGAAGTAGCTGAAGACTTAGCTTATTATTTAGCGATGTCCGAGCAAGTGGGGTCCGTTTTAAGTTTAGGAGTCTTAGTAGATCCTGACTATCATACAGTTGTAGCTGGCGGATTCTTAATTCAAGCCTTACCAGATGTTACGAATGATGCTTTTGACATGATTGAAGCTAATTTGCAGACAATTGGTCCTATTACAAAATACTTAACAACACATCCTAATGCAGAGCAATTAATGGAGAGAATCCTTAAAGGGTTTACTGTACAGGAAGTGTATAGTGAAAGAGTACATTTTGAATGTCCATGTAGCCGAGATAGATTCTTCGATCGTCTAGCTAGTTTACCAATGCATGATAAAAAGGAGCTTGCTCAAGACGAGGTAACTGAATTAACATGTCATTATTGTAATGAAAAGTATCATTTTTCCAAAGAGGATATGCAAACATTATTGATTGAAGATGTGCATTAACAGAAATAATCTCTACGGAGGGAATAAGTATGAAAAGCATTGAATGGAATGGAACAGAAGTCATCATCTTAGACCAAACCAAATTACCTACATCTGTGGAATACTTACACTGTACAGATTGGCGACAGGTAGCAGAGGCTATTAAAATGCTCCGTGTTCGAGGTGCACCAGCGATTGGTGTATCCGCTGCCTATGGATTGATTTTAGCCTTCCGTGAAAGTTTTCATCGAGGTGGATCCAGTGTAGAAATTCTAACGGAGTTTAGAGCTTTTGCGGAAACCTTACGTCAAACTAGACCTACAGCCGTCAATCTGATGTGGGCTATTGACCGGATATTACGAGTGGTTGATACTTTTACAGGTCATATTAATGAGTTAGATGAAGTTCTTGTTAAAGAAGCGATTGCCATCGATACAGAAGATGTAGCCTTAAATGTGAGCATGGCAAAACATGGTGCTACTTTATTTCAGGATAAAGAAAACTATCGTATTTTGACTCATTGTAATGCAGGAGCCTTGGCTACTGCTGGCATTGGGACTGCCCTAGGAGTGATTCGAGAAGTACATGCACAAGGACGACTAGAGCGTGTGTATGCAGATGAAACACGACCACTATTACAAGGGTCTCGTCTGACTGCTTTTGAGTTGCATCAAGATGGTATTCCTGTCACATTACAGACGGATAATATGGCTGGTTATGCTATGCAACAAGGTTTGATTGACGCAGTTATCGTGGGTGCTGACCGAATTACGTTAGAAGGAGACGTGGCCAACAAAATTGGTACCTATAGTGTAGCTGTATTGGCAAAGCATCATAATATTCCTTTCTATGTAGCAGCACCATATAGCACATTTGACTTTTCTATGGAAACAGGGAACAATATTCCTATTGAAATGCGTAATCCTCAAGAAGTGCTACAATTTCAGGGAGTTCCTTCTGCACCACAAGGTATTGAAGTATTGAATCCTGCGTTTGATGTTACACCTCATGAACTAGTAACAGCTATCATCACAGAAGAAGGAGTATTACGACCTCCTTTCATAGATAGTATTCGTGGTTTACAAGAAAAGAAAATGAAATAGGAGTATAGCATGGTAGATTTAGTCATTACACATGTAGATGTGTTACAAGGAAATACGATTATAAGAGATACTGCCATTGTAATTGACAATGGATATATCAAAGATTTTGTACCTAATACAGACGTACCACAATCTAAAGAAGTCATTGATGGTAAAGGTATGTTAGCTACGCCAGGTATGGTGAATACACATACGCATATTGCAATGGGATTGTTGCGTAACTATGCTGATGATCTAGAATTAATGGACTGGTTACAAACTGCGATCTGGCCAGCAGAGGCAAAATTGAATGATCATTTAGCCTATTGGGGTACGCAATTAGGTATTGCAGAAATGTTCCGGTCTGGTACAACTTGCTTTAGCGATATGTATTTTTTTATGGATCAAACAGCAGAAGCAGTGAAAGAAACAGGTATCCGTGCCGTATTATCCCGCGGCATGGCAGGTGTAGCTCCTACGGCAGAACAAGCATTAGTAGAAAGTAAAGAATTGTTCTTAAACTATCATGGGTATAATCAGGGCCAAATTAAAGTAATGCTAGGACCTCATGCTCCTTATACGTGCCCAGATGACTACATAGAAAAAGTTGTGAACCTAGGCCAAGAGTTAGGGGCTCAAATTCATATGCACTTAAGTGAAACTAAGGGTGAAGTAGAGAACGTTATCAAAGCGACAGGTAAAACACCTATTGCTCATATGAATGATTTAGGCTTATTTGATTTAGGCTGTTTAGCAGCGCATTGTGTTCATGTCACTGATGAAGATATGGATATTATGAAAGAAAAATCAGTTCGTGTAGCACATAATCCACAATCAAATCTGAAATTAGCCAGTGGCATTGCACCAGTTCCAGAAATGCTTGCCAAAGGGATTGTGGTAGGTTTGGGGACAGATGGTTCAGCTAGTAACAACAATGCAGACATGCTAGAAGAAGTGCGCTTAGCGGCAATGTTGCATAAAGCGCGTTTATATGATCCATTGGCTATACCTGCTCAAACTGCATGGGAATTAGGAACTGTAATGGGGGCAAAAGCATTAGACTATGATGATCTTGGTGTATTAGAGGCTGAATATCGTGCTGATATCGTTCTCTATGATACATCAGGATTACATTGGCAACCTCGCTACAATGACGTAGCCTCCTTGGTATATGCTGCGAATGCATCTGATGCAACTACTGTTGTAGTAGGCGGCAAAGCGGTGATGAAGGATAAAGAATTATTGACGATTGATGAAGAAAAATTGCGCCATGAAATTAAAGTGGCACAAGCTATCTTTCAAGCGTAGTAGGAGTTAGTATAAGTTGATCCAGCTATTTATTGGGGATGCTCAGTGATATATCGTAGTTCCTGACTTATGGATTTAATGATTCCTTTCATAGTGTTGTTATAGCTATATCATTTATAAGCGAGGTCTAATAGGCCTCGCTTTTAATTGACAAAAGATTTCATTTATATTATGATAATCATATTGATTTAACATTTTGTAAATTTAAGTAACAAGTGAGCAAGTGCTCAATATATAGTATTCGGATAAGTTCCATTTTCCTTAGGGAAGATGGATTTTTTTGTTGGGAGGAAACCAATGCGACGGTGGAATACAGTAGCTTGTGTCTCTGTTTTATGTGGATTGCTAGTCGTATCAGGGTGCTCTTGGACTGGAGATACTCCAACAGCAGTAAGCCAAGAGGCATCTACGAGAACAGAAATTGACAAAACTGGAGCCTCAGTGGTTATGCCAACTCATCCTAAACGGGTAGTTATATTAAATACGGCTAATATTGATATGTATTTAGCGGTAGAAGGTACAATTGTAGGGCGTATGGATGCGGCGTCTCTCACAGGGGATTTACGTGAAAAGGTTAAGGATATTCCTTCAGTAGGGAATACATATAATCCAGATATAGAAAAGATTATTAGTCTCCATCCAGATTTGGTGATTGGTATGAATATAGCAAATCACATAAAACTTCGGGAGGCTTTAACATCAGCTAACATTCCTTTGTATATTAATGATTTAGATTCTTTTGAAGATGTCAATCGGTCCCTGCAACTATTCGGTGAGCTTACGAATCATCCAGATATAAGCAAGATACAAATAGAGAAAATCAATACTGTATTTGCAAACTATCAAGCGAAAATAAAGGATAAGCCACATCCTAAAACATTGTTATTACTGGGTACACCAGGTAACCTAAATGTAAGTACAGAACATTCATTTAGTGGAAAATTATTGGATACCTTAGGTGCTGATAATATTGGCAAATATATAGGAAGCGATGCATCGTATGTACCACTTAGTTTAGAATTTATTCAGGAACAAAATCCTGAGCGAATTATTTTTGTTGTTATGTATCCAGACCCATCGATTAAGGAATCCTTTTTGAAAGAGATGCAGTCGAATCCAGCATGGCAACATGTAAAAGCTGTAGAAATGGGACAGATCCACTATGTGCCGGGTGGTTTATTTGCATTGAATCCTGGCACAAGAATTACAAACACATTGGAATTAATGTATAACGCATTATATGAATAATCATAATGGAGGAGAAAGATTATGAATACACTTTTAAAGGCATCTCTATACGGAGCAATTTTCAGTAGTTTGTTGGCACCTGCTTACGTAGCACAAGCTATGGATAGTAACGATAACCATACAGTTGTAGTTACGGCCTCAAAGCGGGCAGAAACAATTAAAAATAGTTCTGCAGCTGTACAAGTTGTTACTCAAGAAGACATGAAACGCTTAGGTGCAGATAGTGTTCAGAGTGCATTACAATTGGTTGATAATATTAATTTATCAGAAGCAGGAATGACTGGTAATCAAGTGATGATTCGGGGGATGGAATCTCGACACTCTTTGGTTCTTGTGAATGGCCGTCGTTTGGCAGGTGAAGATGCATCCAATACGACAAACGTATATACATTAGGACGTATCAATTTAGATCAAGTAGATCGAATTGAAATTGTGCGTGGATCTTCCTCTGCATTGTATGGATCCGATGCAATTGGCGGTGTCATTAATATCATTACTAAACAGCCAACAAAAACTTCTCAAACAATCGGCATTTCAACAGGGACTAAACGTGAACAGGCGCATTATTCCTATGCTAGTGGTAATCAAGGCAATTGGAATGTGACTTTCAATGTGAATGCCACTAAAGAGCGTCCTATTAACCGCCATATGTCTGACAAGACGTTCAATGAAAGAACAAAACAATTAACTGGCTACACAGAAGGATATCGCCGTATTATGTACGGTGATAAACAATCCTACAACGGAAGTGTAGAATATAGTTTTAATAATAGTAATAATAATAAACTAAAGCTAGATGTAAGTTATTATAAAGAAAAGTTGCAAACAGATAATGCAAATCGCTATTCCACTGTATTCCACAAAAGTGGAATGGTCTTTGCAGCAGCTCCCAAAATGGTACCTGTCAATTTGAATAAAACAGAACGTTTTGATAATAAGAGTTTACAAACGGGTATTATTTACAGTGGTAAAACCAATAGAAACAATTATGAAATAGGAGCTTATTATAGTCAATTAGATAAAAATTATCTAATGACAGATGACCGTACTTTACCTGAAGGTGTTATCAATGTGATGATGCCAAGTAAACCACCAACACCACCAACATCATTGAAGTTTGATTATCAGTCCTTATATCCAGCTCATGATTATGATGCAGCAAAATATAAAACCTATGTGGTAGAGGGTAAAGATACGATGTATGTAGGAGACCACCACAATGTAACATTTGGTGGTGAATATCGTTATGTGTCATATGAAGGCACTCGCCTAGGCGGACTAGATGGACACGGAGCAAAACAAATCAAAGGATTCCACTATGATTCTTGGGCTGCCTATGGAGAAGATTTATGGGAAGTAAATAAAAAACTTTCCTTAACCCCTGCGATTCGCTATGAACACAATAGTCAATTTGGTGATAATGTGACACCTAAATTAGGGGCTGTCTATGCATTTGATGGTGATACACGCTTAAAAGTTAACTACGGTAAAGGGTATAAAGCACCAAGTATTTCTGAAATGTATTTGAATATGTTCCACACTACGCCTATTGGTGTATTAAACATTGTGGGGAATCCTAATTTACAACCAGAAACATCTACTTCCTTTGATGTATCTGTAGAAGCGGAACGTGGTCGTACATTTGGTAAAGCAAGTTACTACCATAGTCGTGTAATTAATCTGATTGATAGCCATAAGGTTGAGTCTAGCGTAGCTGGTGTATCACAACGTCATCAATACTACAATGTAGGTAAAGCAAAAATCCAAGGTTTAGAATTTAGTGTAGGTCATAAAGTATCTGACCGTATCACTGTAAAGGGAACTTATAATCATATTGATGCTAAGGATGTGACAACTGGTGAGCGTTTAGATAACCGTCCACGTTCAATAAGTACATTACAAATCATGTATGATGATCATCAACCAGATGGATACAGTGCTGTATTGTGGGATAGCTTTACACATAAATATAGCTTTACTGCAGCACAAGCTAGAGGCACTAGCATGCATAATGAATATTCCTTCAACACATTGAACTTCAGTGTGAACAAAAAATGGAATAATGGTCTTTCCGCATATGTAGGCATCGACAATCTATTGAATCGACAAGTTCCGGAGTTATACCTTGATGGTCGCATGTTCCGTATTGGTATGGAAATGAAATTGTAAGATGAATTCCTAGAAACTATAGGGGAGTAGGCTTGACAAATGAAGGTCTACTGCTTATAATATCTGTATGTGCGTATAAGAATTACCTGCACTTCCATTATACGTTTTGGAGGGGGGGATATAGATGTCAGAAATTAAAGTCGGTAAAAATGAATCGCTTGAAAGTGCACTTCGTCGTTTTAAACGCTCCTGCCAAAAAGCAGGTGTTTTATCTGAAGTACGCAAACGCGAACATTACGAAAAACCAAGCGTAAAAAGAAAGAAAAAATCTGAAGCAGCAAGAAAACGCAAATTCAAAGCGTAAGTCAATCTTGGAGGTACAACATGTCCTTAAAAGATCAGCTTAAGACAGATATGAAAGAAGCTATGAAAGCTCGCGAAGCTGGTAAAGTAGCTCTTTCAGTCATTCGCATGGTAAATAGCGCCATAAAAAATACAGAAATCGATAAGAAAATTGAATTAGAAGACTCAGATATTATCGCTATCTTAGCGAAAGAAATGAAAATTCGTCAAGATTCTTTAGCTGAGTTTGAGAAAGGTCATCGTGATGACTTAATTGCTCAAGTAAAAGCTGAGATGGAAGTATTAGCAAAATATTTGCCTGCCCAATTAAGTGAAGAAGAAATTCGTCATATTGTGGTAGAAGCGATTTCCACCCTAACTGCACCAATTAAGATGGGTGACCTTATGCCGTTGGTAATGCCAAAGACTAAGGGGTGTGCAGATGGCAAGTTAGTCAATGCCATTGTCAAAGAAGAACTTGCAAAAGTCAACTAATCTGTTGACAGACTTAATTGATTATGTTACTATAATCGCATAATATAATACTAAGTCAATGAGGACTCTAAGAAACATAGTTTCTTGGAGTCTTTTTGTTTATTATGAGGAGGTTTATTATGAGCAAAGAATTATTATATTACATTCCAGCAGGTCAATATGGTAAAGAAGGTGTTCTTGCCTTACTAGAGCAACATCCTGAAATTCGTTTCGTATCTTTAGTGGGTGTTGATTTGGCCGGTAACGATACAGATGAAAAAATTCCAATGGAACAATTCTTTGACGATTATGAATCCTTCTTTGAAGGTCGTGCGGTACAAACAGATGGGTCTTCCGTTGTGTTGACAAATATTGCCACATTAAATAATGCTCGTGTAGATATGTGGGGGGATCCAAGTGTTAACTGGTTTGTAGATTATAACTATGAACATATTGATGAAGAGACTGGTAAACCGACAGGTACACTTCGTATTCCAGCTTTCTTAAAACATTGTGATCGCTATGTAGACTCTCGCTCTATTTTAAAACGCAGTTGTGAATATGTTAAAGATGAATTGATGAAACTGTTACAAGCTAACCAAGTAAAAGGTATGGAATTCATCGATGCTAATGAAATTGCTGATGTGATTTTTACATCTGCTACAGAATTAGAGTTCTGGGTAAAAACTCCGTCTAAAAATGTAGATGCGAAAGCCTTATCTGTATCTCAAAAACTACAAGAGCAATACTGGCAACGTACACATGGTTCTGTTCGTACTGCATTAGAACAAGCAGTGTCCTTGTTGGATAAATATGGCTTACATGCAGAAATGGGACATAAAGAAGTAGGCGGTGTCAAAGCAAAACTTGACGATGAAGGTAATGTGGACTGGGTATTAGAACAATTAGAAATTGACTGGAAATACACAAATAATCCATTACAAACGGCAGATAATGAACTACAAGCTCGTATCATCGTTCGTGAAGTATTCCGTGAAAATGGTTTAGATGTAACATTCAATGCGAAACCAATTATCGGTGTAGCCGGTTCTGGAGAACATACACATTTCGGTGTAATGGTTAAAATGAAAAATGGAAAAGTATATAATTTGTTCTCTCCAGCTGATTTGCGAAAAGAACATGCCAGTCCATTAGCATATGGTGCGATTATGGGTCTTCTTAAACATTATGAAGCGATCAACCCGTTCATTTCCTCCACAACAGATTCCTTGAATCGCTTAAAACCAGGTTTTGAAGCACCAGTATGTATCGTTACATCCTTGGGTACAGATCCTGCGTTGCCAAGCCGTAACCGTACGATTCTTTGTGGTTTGATTCGCGATGTGGATACACCAATGGCAACTCGTTTTGAATTGCGTTCTCCAAACCCATATACCAATACATACACAGCATTAGCATTGATTTACTTATCTGCTTTCGATGGAATGAAATATGTTATCACATCTGGTAAAGCTCCTGAAGAAATTTTAGCAGAATTATCTAAAAAAGAAGGAGAAGCTGCTGATTACTTAGAAGCATCCCGTGAATATCGCTCTGAAGTTGACGTGTTTGATGACTTTACGGCAGAAGAACGAGATCGTAAGTTTGGTAAAGCACCAGCTACTGTTTGGGAAAATATTAAAGGATACACGAATCATCCAGAAAAAGTGGCTTCCTTAACATTAGGGGGAGCATTTGATAAAGACTTGATGGACTCTTTCATGGCAGGTGTATTAAATCGTTGGAAACTAGAATTAGCAAATCGTATTGTCCCTGCTAATATTCAATTAGTGCGTTCTTTACAAGCAGTTCATGATCCTGCAGATGCATTCGATAGTGCTAATTGGAATAAAGTAAACACATTGCGTTTATACCTAGCTAAAGATAGTGTGGATACTAAATCTTTATTCTCTCGAATTACAGAGTCTTTAGGTAATGGTGACTATGATACAGCATCTACTTTACAAGTAGAAATGAATGAAAAAGTAATTGAATTAGAAGTGTTATATGCAGAATATACTCGTAATATTCTATAATAGATATCTATAGAATATTATCTAATAGCATATTATACGTAACACGATTATTTTGGAGTTGCCTAGATTGAACAACTCTGTAAAAGAAGTGTTATGAGAATCTAATAGATTATAATTTTATTGATGAAAAAGGACTGAACACGAAATCGTGAACAGTCCTTTTTTTGATGCATAGATCATAGATTGCTAAGAAAATAAACATTCGATAGATATATAAAATTCTAGTTTGCATAGGATAGATTAAGAGCTTATAAGCGTTCACCACTGTTAGGTTCTTTACCATATCGAACCACTAAGACTAAACTGATGACTAAAGCTAAAATGGAAGATGACCATAGGAATAGGTCCATAGATGATTCATGGGACACAATGATCAACCGAATAATAGCAGTTATTCCAATATAAATAAAGTATCTCAGAGGGAAGTGGAAATTATTTTTAAAATACTTAACTACTAAGGATAAAAATTCAAAGAATAAAAAGAAGTTAATAATTTCTTCCATAAAAGTGGTGTAAGCTATATCTGTTGTAAACAAACCTGGTATTAATGTAACTATATAATAGGCTGTATTAAGGACAGCTACAGTTAATACAATACCGATAGCAAATAATGTACCATTCAGAACCCACTGAAAAAATGTGGATATGTTTTTTAGAATATGATTCATAGAGACCTTTCCAATAAAAAAGGGTGGAGTGACGAATCACTGCACCCTTATATAGTTAGTACGTAACGATTAAACTAATTCTTTTGTTGCTGCTTCAGCTGCATCAAAGTTAACAGCAGAAGTTACTTCTGGTACGTATTCTACATAGCGAACTACATCATCTTTGTCGATAACAACGATACCACGAGATAATAAGCGCAAGCCTTCAAGAATGAAGCCATAGTTTTCACCAAAAGAAAGATCGCGGTGATCGGATAATGTTTCTACTTGATCGATACCAGCAGCACCGCACCAACGTTTTTGAGCGAATGGTAAGTCTACAGATACAGTTAATACAACTACGTTTTCACCTAATTTGGAAACGTTTTGATTGAACCAACGAGTTTGTGCATCACATACACCAGTATCCAAAGATGGCACTACAGAGATAACTTTTACTTTACCTGCATAGTCAGCTAATGTTTTTTCACCTAATCCATTGTCTAACAATGTGAAAGCAGGAGCTTTGTCACCTACTTTAACTTCTTTACCCAATAAAGCGATTGGGTTACCTGCAAATGTTACTACACCTGTACGTTTTTCCATTGTATGTTCCTCCTTTAATTACGGAATAATATCTTTTGTATAATGACATTATAACATGGTACAATAAAATTAGTAAATAAACTTTATCGAAAAAAATCGAAATTAATATAAGTGAGGTAGTTATGAAGGGTATTCATTTGTTTCGCCACTTTTTCAAAGAGCATTCGTACAAATATATCGTGGGTATTATTTTATTATTAATCATTAACGGACTATTCTTATTAGTTCCTACTTGGATGGGGGAAGCTATCAATACATTATATGTGGGTAAAGATGGAATCTGGAACTATGTAGGATTATTCATTGCCCTAGGACTTGTTGTTACATTTCTAAAATATATTTCAAGACATATGCTGTTGGGATCTATTCGAAATTTTGAGTTTTATCTGCGAAGAGAATTATTTCACCATGCATTACGTATTCCAACTTCCTATTACGATGAGCATGGACCAGGAAAAGTAATGGCATTGATGACGAATGATGTTACATCTTTGCGAGTTTCTCTTGGCCTAGGGGTGATGTTATTTGTAGATGCTATCTTTTTTGGAGTCATTGCATTCTGTATATTAGTACAAAAAATGTCTTTATGGCTTGCTGTGGTAACGATTTTGCCGATGCCTTTCATTGTAGTTGGTATGTTGCAATTATCTAAACGGTTACGTAGATGTCAAAAAGAAGCACAATCCTCCTATAGTGATGTTACAGAATATGCACAAGAGCTGTTCTTAGGAATGGCTGTTATTCAAGCTTTCAATAAGGAGTACAGAAGTTGGAAACGATTCACTGCTGTGAATAAAATAAATTATAATAACAATTTGGAAGTGGTAAAGATAGATTCTTTATTAACTCCTTTAACTTATATGGCACCATTTGTTTGTTATGCCTTGAATATGTATGTGTGTGGGCAAGCTATTATTCAAGGTAATCTGACAGTTGGTGAATTTGTTGCATTAAATGGGTACGTCATGCTAGTGATAGGACCGATTATGGCGATTGGATCCTTGACGGCTGTGTTACAAAAAGGGATGGCTTCTTTGGAACGGATGGTAGATTTTTTTGATCTTCCCCAGGAAGAAGTGCAAACAGATGTCCAAACCTTAGGATTGGAAGATATTACTATAAAACACTTAGATTTTACGTATCCATCTAGTAAAGAACCTATTTTGAAGGATGTTACTATGCATATTCCTAAGGGCTCTTTTATCGGTATTGTCGGTGGGCCTGGATCGGGTAAGTCTACGTTGTTTAAACTCCTATTAGATATTCAACATGCTCCAAAAGGTTGTATATATTTTGGAGATATGGATATTCATGAGATTCCTGTAAGTACGTTGCGGCGCAGTATTGCCTATGCACCGGCTACGCCATCTTTGTTAAGTGTAAGCATACGTGACAATATTCAGTTTGGCTATAGTGATGAAAATAGGCATACTCTCTCTATTGAAGAGGCTGCAGAACGAGCTGGTTTATTCAGAGATTTAGAAGAGCGCATTGAGGGAGCACGTAAAGATGATAGTCTAGGAGAAGGTGGAAGTGATGTATCCGGTGGACAGCGCCAACGCATTTCTTTAGCAAGAGCCTTTTATAAAGAAGCTCCTTATACGTTATTAGATGATGCATTTTCCGCTTTAGATGCGCATAGTCTTTCACATATTTTAGAAACATTGCGTACACATAGGAATCAAACAATTCTTTGTATTTCACAGAGACTGGAAGCATTGAGAGATGCAGATTGTATTTATGTATTCCATGAAGGTCGTATTATAGAGTCAGGCACACATGATGAATTACTAGCTAAAGAGGGTATGTATCATCAATTAGCGATGCTACAACGACGAGGAGAAGGTCATGAAGAGTAAGAAGAAAACTGATTATCATGTGCTGTTACATCTCAGTACGTTTATGAAACCCTATGTTGGATATATGTGTCTTGGCGTTTGTATGCTCATTCTTGTATTAGGGGTACAACTTGTTCGACCGGTTATTATGAAAGAGTTTATAGATGTAGGTATAGCCACTAAAGACATGGGTCTCATTACGAACTATGCTGTTATATACATTGGTGTCATCCTATTTGGTATGGTTGCCTTAGGCATCGAAAACTATGCCTTACAAAGTTTTGGACAACGAATCATTTATGATATTCGAAATAAAATTTTTTCTAAAATATTGGCCATGGGACCTAGAGAATTTTCTTCCTATCCTGTAGGAAATCTAGTCACTCGTGTCACGAATGATACAGAGGCTATACGCACATTATATACTGAAGTATTAGTTAAAATTAGTAGTAGTATTTTTCAGATTATAGGCATATTAGTGTTTATGTTTTGGATTGATACAACATTAGCTTCGATTATACTATTGCTGATGCCAGTATTTACGGGGATTATATTTGTATATCGCAAATACGCTAGAAAAGCATTTCGTGGTGTACGTAGCAAAGTAGCTGCATCTAATGCATCGGTTCAGGAAATGCTGAATGCTATTTTGATGATTAAAACCTATGTGGGAGAAGTCATCATGGAAAAAAGTTACGATCGTGTGAGTCGTGAGTTTTTGCAGGCGGGTCTATTTGAAGTCAAAACATTTGCTATTTTTAGACCGATTGTGGATGGATTATTTTTTATTGCTTTGATTGCTATCTTTACAGTAACGGGATACTTTGATTCTATTACGGAAGCCGGTACTGTATTTGCTTTTTTACAATATATCAATCGTATCTTTGAGCCTATTAAAGAGATTGCAGAAAAATATGGTAATTTACAATCAGCTTTAGCAGGAGCTGAACGTATTATTCCGATGTTAGAAGAAGGTAAGGGTAGTGTTGAGGCGACAATTTCTATTCCCTCTGAATTTGATACCATACGATCTATCGAGTTTGACCATGTGTATTTTTCCTATGATGGATCTGATAACTATGTGCTAAGAGATATTACTTGGTCACTGCAAGAAGGTGAGTTCTTAGGTATTGCCGGTCCATCAGGTGGTGGTAAATCTACGATGATGCAATTGTTATTAGGGTTTGAAACGCCCACCAAGGGGACAATTCGTATCAATGGAAAAGATGTACAGGACATGGATCTAAGGATGATTCGCCAGTCCATTGGATATGTATTTCAAGATTCTCATTTATTTAAAGGGTCCATAAAAGATAATATTTCTTTATTTGATGATGCAGTTACTTTGGAGATGGTGCAAGCAGCTGCTGAAAAAGCACATTTACATGCATCCGTGCAGCGGTTAGAAGCAGGCTACGAAACGCCAGTAGGGTATCTAGGATCTTTACTTTCACAAGGGCAAAGGCAATTGTTATCGTTGGCTAGAACACTAGTACAAAATAAGTCGTTGCTAGTATTTGATGAAGCTACTTCGAATATAGACAGCCATACAGAAGAATTATTGCAGCAATCTATTGGAAATATTAAAGGGGAAAAAACTATGATTGCGATAGCGCATCGTTTATCTACATTGCGAGATGCTACTAAAATTATTGTCATCTCAGAGGGTGCCATTGTAGAATCTGGTACATTAGAGGAAGTATTAGAGAATAAAGGACTATTCTATTCTTTATGGAATGCATAGTCGTATATACTTAGTCGTCAGTAGAGATTTCATAGTATGTAAGACACACTATGGGAAATATTGATACATCATTGCTAGTATTACCACAATAGAAAGGTGCTTATGGAAGAAATTAGTTCAAGAGATAATAAAAAAATCAAACATATTTTGCAACTATATAAAAGAAAGTATAGAAATACACATAAGGAATTTGTAGCTGAAGGATTTCGTGCTGTTATGGACATGTTACCTACCGGAACAATCCGCTATGTCATTGTTAATACAGAAATAGTAAAAGAGGAACAGTTACAAACTCTGATTACATACTGTCATACCTATGATGTAGATGTATACTCTATATCTAGTAGCATATGGAAAAGTATTGAGTCAACAGTGCATGGGCAAGGTGTGTTGGCAGTTGCATGTCAAAAAAAAAGTAGGCTACATGATTTTAGTATAGCACCTGACGGACTGTATATCTTACTGGATGGCGTACAGGACCCAGGTAATTTAGGAACATTGATACGTACGGCTGTTGCAGCAGGTGTAGATGCTATGTTTTTAACGTCTCATACAGTAGATATCTATAATGAGAAGACTGTACGCAGTACTATGAGTGGGCTTTGCAAAATTCCTATTTACAATAATTTGGAGTTGCAAGATATACAGTCCTTACTAGCCAATACTTCAATGACGGTGTATGGAACAGTATTAGAAGATAGCATTAGTTATGGCGTTCCCGACTATGAAGGACCGACGATGATTGTATTGGGGAATGAAGCAAATGGCATTAGTAAAGAGCTATTACAATTAGTACAACAACGTATTTCCATTCCTATGTATGGTCCTATGGAATCGTTGAATGTTGCTATAGCTGGAGCTTTGTGCATGTATAAAGTACAAGAAGTAAAAAAATGTCTATCCAAATAGGTATGATTCTGGTAAAATAATACATATATCCATTTAGTGTGTACAGGAAGGTAACTATGAAACGTCTTATTGTTAATGCAGATGATTTTGGGCTACATCCCCTTATCAATGAAGGGATCCTTGAAAGTCATCAAAAAGGGATTGTTACTAGCACATCTTTGTTAGCTTCTGGTGAAGCATTTGATGATGCTATCATATTAGCAAAAGAAACAGAAACATTAGGAGTGGGCATCCATATTTGTCTTGTCGGTGGATTAGCGCCTGTAAGTGATCCAAAAGAAGTATCTAGCTTATTAGTGAATGGTAAGTTTCCAGAAACACATACTGAATTTATGAAACGCTTATTTACTGGAAAAATAAATGGTCAAGAATTGCGCAAAGAGATAGAAGCCCAGTTTAATAAAATTATGAGTACCGGTGTTCCTATTACACATATAGATGGACATCAGCACATGCATGTATTGCCACAAGTATTACCGATTGTAGCGGAACAGATGAAACGATATGGTATCAATAAGATACGTATGCCTGATGAAAGTCCATTTCTATGTAATGGAGTGAGGTCCATTGGTCGATGGATTGGAAAAGTAGGATTAACGACAATCACACAACAAGCCTAT
Organism: Veillonella sp. CHU110; assembly: GCF_003992255.1. Taxonomy (NCBI): domain Bacteria; kingdom Bacillati; phylum Bacillota; class Negativicutes; order Veillonellales; family Veillonellaceae; genus Veillonella; species Veillonella sp. CHU110. Next base: position 19,755 of record NZ_RQVA01000004.1, read on the forward strand.
ACAACGTCTCGAGATTTAGGCTTTTCGTCCCCTCTTTATTTCTGGGGAATGATGAATGGTGGCCAGTTACATGAGGATGCGTTGCTGGGAATTCTGTCCAAGGTTTCCAATAAACACGGTGTACATGAAATTATGACACATCCAGGAAAGGACAATAGAAGTCTTAATGCATTATATCCATGGGGCTACCATTGGGACGAAGAGCGATGGGCTATGACGTCATCAAGAGTGAGAGAATATCTATCTGCTAATGAGATCAGTCTCATTCATTACGGACAATGGAATGAAGGAGATCGTCCATGAATACGATGGCTAAAAGAGGTATATTCATTGGACTTTTGCTACTCATCGTTTCAGGAGCAACTATTTATTTCACCATTGATCTTGAGTCACTAGGTACATTGGGGACATTTAATCTTACCTCGTTAGCGTTAGCAGGACTTGTGTTAGTAATGGGAATGTACTTTGATGGGTTGCGTTTGCAACGATTAGTTCGAATGGGTGGATATACATTGCCATTAGTTGCTATTTTGCGGGTTATCTTTGGTAACTATTTTATGGCTATGTTGACCCCTGGTGCTAGTGGAGGTGCTGTAGCACAAGCTTTGATATTACGCTCTTATCAGGTGCCTATCGGAAAGGCAGCGCCTATTGTATTGGTAAGAACTGTATTTTCTATATTATTTCTTATTGTTATGTTGCCTATTATTTTACTTACAGATCCTATTGAAATCCCTTATATTACAAATACAGAATTACTTTGGGCTTCTGTGTTTGTAGTTATTTCAACATTTATGGGAATGTATCTGTTACAAACGCGTTTAATGAAACACCTTGTGGCATGGCTTTCAAAAGTCACAAAAAAAGGAAATGCCAAAGCATGGTTGCTAAAACTAGATGAATTTAATAGTGGGCTAAGCTTATTATATGCAAACCCTATTCAATCTTTGATTGTATTCGTTGAATCTGGTCTAAGTCTACTCTGTTTATATGCAATTGCACCGGCATTGATGTATGCATTTACTACAGATATAAGCATTGTTGAAATATTGAATCGAATGATTTTATTAAATTTAATTTTATATTTTGCTCCCACCCCAGGAGGCACTGGAGTAGCTGAAGGTCTATTTGTCTATTTATTTGCTGCTTTTTTACCTGTTGGTACTGTGGGGCTAGTTGCGGTGGCTTGGCGGATTGTTGCTGAATACATTCCATTCTTTATTGGCATGTATTCCGTATTTACCTTATATGGTCAACATATTGCAAGTTCCGTGTCCACAAGTAGTGAAGAGGTATAGTTATGGCTGCAAAAGGAAAAAAAGACAAATTTTATTTAGTGAACGAAGTGATTTTACCAGAGGCAATTAAAAAGACGATTAAAGTAAAATCTATTCTTCAATTAGGAGAAGCAAAAACGATTAATGAAGCTGTTGAAAAAATGGATTTAAGTCGTTCTGCCTATTATAAATATAAAGATTATGTATTTCCTTTTTATGAGCTTTCACAGGGGAAAATTGTGTCCATTAATGCATTAATTTCAAATGAATCTGGCATGCTGTCCAATATATTGCGAATCATTGCTGATCATAATGGAAGTGTATTAACAATCAATCAAAATTTACCATTACAAGGTGTGGCTCATGTGAATATTTCTTTTGAAACAAAGGAATTGACGTTACCAGTAGAAGATGTATTGCACGAAGTTAGACAATTAGACGGAGTTATAAAGGTAGAGCTAATTGGTCAGGCCTAGTGTTCAAGGAGATAAAGAATGAAGCAAGGCGTAAAGATTGCCCTATTGGGTTTTGGTACAGTTGGTCAAGGTACTGTTGAATTGTTGACCACAAATTTGGAAGTGATTCAACATCGCATCAATGTTCCAGTCATTGTGGACAAGATTTATGTTAGAAATCCAGATAAATATAGTCATGTAACATTGCCTAGTACAGCAAGTTTTGTGACAGATTATAAAGAAATTTTGCAAGATCCATCTATAGATATTGTGGTGGAAGTAATGGGGGGCACAATCTTTGCTCGTACTTGTATTGAAGAGGCTATTATTGCTGGTAAGAATATTGTGACTGCGAACAAAGATTTATTAGCAGAAGCTGGCCCATACTTGATGGAATTAGCTAGTAAACATCAGGTAGATTTACGCTTTGAAGCTAGTGTAGCGGGAGCTATACCAGTGATTCGTGCTTTATATGATTCATTTGGAAGCAATCAAGTTTCTGAAATTATGGGTATTCTAAATGGTACCACAAACTTTATTTTATCCAAGATGAGCGAAGATGGATTAGGGTATGAGGAAGTACTGAAAGAAGCACAAGAGCTTGGATATGCAGAAGCAGATCCTACATCTGATGTAGAGGGCTATGATGCAGCTCGTAAATTGGCTATTTTAGGCTCCATAGCATTTAATAAACGTATCTTTTTTGAAGATGTAAGCTGTGAAGGCATCACAAAGATTGATGCCAGTGATATTCAGTTTGGTAAAGAATTTGGCTATACAATTAAACTATTGGGTATTGCGAGAGAAACTAAAAAAGGCCTGTCTTTAAATGTACATCCTGCATTCATTGAAAATACGCATCCATTGGCTTCTGTACGTGGATCTTTTAACGCGGTCTTCTTGCGAGGCAATGGATTTGATGATGCCATGTTCTATGGTCGTGGAGCAGGTAGCCTTCCGACAGGGAGTGCCATTGTCAGTGATGTTATGGAAGTAGCTCGTAATGTAGCTCAAGGCAAAACAGGGGAAATGAGACAATTCTATTACCCACAAAAAACAATGTATAATTCTAGTAAAATTGAGTCTGCCTATTATATTCGTATGACAGTAGATAATTCTACGGGAGTGTTGGCTAAGGTAGCTACTAAACTTGCGGAACAACGTATCTCGGCGCATTCTGTAATTCAACGAAAAGCTGATAATGATACAGCTACATTAGCAATTATTACTTCTAAGTGTCCACATGCATATATACAAAATCTAATCGATTCGTTCAATCATTTACGGGTAGTAAGAGAAGTAGGTAGTGTTATCCGCATCATGGTAGAATAAGGAGTTTTCATGAAATCAATTACGGTACAAGTACCGGCTACAAGTGCCAATTGTGGTCCTGGATTTGATTGTCTAGGTGTAGCATTAAACTTATATAATTTATTTACATTTGAACCAGATACAGAGGCTATGTCTAATTCATACACCTTTGAGGGCTTTGGGGCTAACTTGCTAGAGCAAGAGGACCATAGCCAAAACTTGGTGGGAATTGCTATGGAGCGGGTCTTTAAAGAAGTACATGCCAAGCCTGTATATGGTCGCATCCATTCCAATACACAAATCCCTCCATCTAGAGGTTTGGGGAGTAGCTCTACGGCGATTGTAGGTGGATTGTTGTTAGCCAATGCTTATTTAAAAGAACCGTTGACAAAAGATGAGCTATTGTTAATCGCTAATGATATGGAAGGTCATCCAGATAATGTAGCGCCAGCTATTATGGGTAATTTAGTATGTGCTGTAGGTGGCAATGACACTGTATTTCACTCCCATATTGATGTACCAAGTAATTTGACATTTGCAGTAGTAGTACCAGAAGTCATTGTAGAAACATCGTACGCAAGAAGTGTATTACCAAAAGAATTAAGCTATCAAGAGGCTGTGGCCAATGTAGGTTTTGCTACATTATTTGTTGGATCTATGATTCAAAATCGAATGGATAATTTATCCATCGCATTACAGGACTACCTACATGTGCCGTATCGTAAAACATTAATTCCGTATTGCGATGATGTATTTACAGCAGCCAAAGAACATGGAGCCTACGGCTCTACCATAAGCGGCTCAGGTTCTACTCTCATCGCGTATTGTTCTCCAGAACATGCGGTTACTATTGCAGATGCAATGAGCGCCGTATTTATGGAGCATGATATCGACTGTAGACGCTTTGTATTACATGCTGATCGAGAAGGTGCTAAAGTCGTTAAAATTAAATATGAATAGAAAAATTCATGAATCTTTTAATATTTATATGCTATACTTTAAGCATATATATTCTATGAAATAAGTAGGAGGATACATGAATACTATAAAAACAGCAGCTTTATTGGCTTTAATGACAGGGCTACTGATGGTAGTGGGACAACTAGTCGGTGGTCATTCTGGCATGATACTTATGTTTTTTATTTCTTTGGGAATTAACTTTTATACGTATTGGAATTGCGCATCTATGGTGTTAAAAGCCTATGACGCTATAGAAATTACACCACAGAATAATCCAGCAATTTTTCAAGTTGTGCAAAAGTTAGTTACTCAGGCTAACCTACCGATGCCTCGCGTATACTTAATTCAATCCGATGTACCAAATGCATTTGCTACGGGCAGGGATCCAGAACATGCCGCAGTAGCATTGACAACTGGCATTATGAATTTGCTAACTGTAGATGAAATCGAAGGCGTGTTAGCTCATGAATTAGGTCATGTGAAGCATAGAGATATATTAATTAGTACCATTGTAGCTAGTATGGCAGGATTTATTGCTATGGTAGCTAATATGTTGCAATGGACGGCGATATTTGGTGGAAATGATGAAGAAGGCAATAGCAATCCATTAGCATTAATTGGAACTATTATCTTAGCGCCACTGGCTGCTACATTAATTCAGATGGCGGTATCTCGTTCTCGTGAATATGCAGCTGATATGGAAGGAGCTATCATTAGTCGCAAACCTTTATCATTGGCATCTGCCCTTGCTAAAATCGAACACTATGCGAATTATGGTTCTTTACCATCTCAAAATCAGGGGCAAGTTTCTGCTACTGCGCATATGTTTATCATTAATCCTTTAAGTGGACTTTCATCCACCGTGACTCAGCTATTTAGTACGCATCCAAGTACAGAAAGTCGTATCCAACGACTACGTGAAATAGCAAGTCGTATATAAAGGGTGCTTAGGCACAGTATTCATTACAGAAATCGTAAGATTTCTTACATTCTAAGGAGGTATACTATGGCAAAAGTGTACACAAAAACAGGTGATGCAGGTTCAACTGGTTTATATACAGGTGAACGGGTAGGGAAGGCATCGCAACGAGTATGTACGTATGGAACAATTGATGAAGCACAAGCATTTTTAGGAGTAGCACGTGCATATTCAGACAAAGCTGTTGTACAGGAAACTCTGTTGCAACTGGAAAAAGAATTATGGATGATTATGGCTGATATTTCTAGTTTAGGCCAAGAAGCAACGATTACAGAAGAACATGTAGTCAACCTGGAGCAGATTATTGATAGATTTGATGAACAATTAGAACCATTGTCTAAATTTATTCTTCCAGGAGATAGTAAAACATCAAGCTTCTTGCATTTGGGGCGGACCATTGTTCGTAGAGCAGAACGTGATCTATGGAAACTAGGCGAAACAGAAGAGATACACATGTCTAACGTAAGATATTTAAATCGTTTATCTGATTTGCTATTTATCTTAGCCCGTGTAGAAGATGAAATAAAATAAATTAAAAAATACATGTCGGGAATGTACGGTTACAATTCCTGGACATGTATTTTTGTTTATAAGAAATTCACATTTGGTAATATGAAAGTCTTTAGAATATGCTATAATACTATGTATGATGATTTTGGATTAGTGTTGTACTTCTTGTACATCTACTGTTTTATTTAGTACATCTTCTGGACTAGGATAGAAGAAGTAGATTTGATCGATTTCATTTTTGAATTTTTCTCGAATATGAACGGATAATAGTGTTTCAAATTGAATGATATCCGCTGAATCCATTACGGCATCTTCCACTAATACAAATAATTGTGGATCAGCTTTAGGTGCATTTTGTGGTAATCTTTCTGGTGAAAGAGGGATATTCACAATAATACGCACAGAGGCTACATAGTTACCGTTTTGATCTTTAATGGCTGCACGATATGTATGTTCCCATAATGTAGCCATCAATTGAATGTCTAAATTTAATAATTCCATAATTGTCTCCTTTTAGCAATGAATGTACAGTACATATCATACCTGATAAGAGACAATTTTGTATAGGTATATTATGAAAAATCGTATAATATTTTGTACAGGTGGTGCTAGGAGTGGAAAAAGCGAATTTGCTGAAAAACTCGCATTATCTATTGAAGGACAAAAGGGATATATTGCCACGGGACAAGCTTATGATGATGAAATGAGACATCGTATTCACTTGCATCAAGAGCGTAGACAAGATAGGTGGCAAAACTATGAAGTTCCCTATTATATCAGTGAATATATACATAGTATTTTAGAAGAGTGTTCTGTCATACTGGTAGACTGTTTGACCATGTGGACGACTAACCTTTTATTGCAAGATGGTGAGTTTAGATCACAAGATGATATTAATCAAAGAGAAATATCCATTTTGGATGAAGTTCAGCAAGTGTTAGACTGCGTAAGAAATTATGAGAGTATTGAAGAAAAAACGATTATTTTTGTAACGAATGAGATTGGATTAGGAATCGTTCCAGAAAATAAATTAGCACGCGTTTTCAGGGATGTGATGGGACGTGTGAATCGCCTCGTGGCATCGCATTCTGATGCTGCATATATGACAATGAGTGGTATAACAATAGATTTGAAAGCATTGGAGGTTACTAACAATGGCTAAGAAAATTATGTTCCAAGGGACAAGTTCAAATGTAGGTAAAAGTATTTTAGCAACTGCCATGTGTCGTATTTTACATAACAAAGGATATAAAACCGTTCCTTTTAAAGCTCAAAATATGGCATTAAATTCTTATGTAACAAAGGCGGGAGATGAAATTGGTCGAGCACAAGTAGCCCAAGCAGAAGCGGCAGGCTTAGAACCTATTGTTCAAATGAATCCTGTTTTATTAAAGCCTACTGGCAATCAATCATCACAAGTAATCTTGATGGGAAAACCTGTCGGTGTATATAGTGCGAGAGAATACCATACAAAATACTCATTAACGGCCTTAGATAAAGTGAAAGAAAGTTTACAATATTTAGATGAAAACTTTGATATGATTGTCATTGAGGGGGCGGGGAGTCCTGCAGAGGTAAATTTAAAAGCTAATGATATCGTCAATATGCGTGTTGCTAAACTAGCAAATGCTCCGGTTATGCTCATAGCAGATATTGATCGAGGGGGAGCTATTGCATCGGTAGTGGGCACCTTAGAACTACTAGAGCCAGATGAACGGGATCTTGTGAAAGGTATCATCATCAATAAATTCCGTGGAGATGTAACACTATTGCAGCCTGCTTTAGATTTTATTGAAGAAAAGACTGGAAAAAAGGTTGTTGGTGTGGTGCCAGCCATTGAAAACTTAGACATTGACGAAGAAGATTCTGTGGCCTTGGAGAGTAAATATAGAGGCGTGGCGAAAGAAATTACCATTGCTGTTATGCAAACACCTAAAATCTCTAATTTTACAGATTTTGATGCCTTAGCGTATGAACCAGATGTATCTGTACGATTTGTGAAGCAAGGAGAACCCATTGGGCATCCAGACATGATTATGTTACCAGGGTCTAAAAATACATTGGCAGATTTATCCTATTTACAGGAACAGGGATATGCAGAAGAAATACAACGTCTTGCTGCAGCTGGTGTACCTGTCATTGGCATCTGTGGTGGCAATCAAATGTTAGGTGAAATGTTATATGATCCAGAAGGTATAGAAGGTGATATTCCTGAATTACAAGGACTGGGATTATTGCCTACGGCGACTACCATGAAATCAGAAAAGTTGACCCATCAAGTCTCTTTTGATGTGGAAAACTTATCGTTCCTAGATATCAATTATTCTGGCAAAGAGCTAGTTGGCTATGAAATCCATATGGGGGATACGCAACCAGTAGGGGATGGAGAGCGGTGCTTCCATATTCAAAAAAGAAGTGATGCAAAAGTGGATGTCATTGATGGATTTGTCACAAGCAATGGTCAAGTTATGGGAACCTATATCCATGGTATTTTAGATAATGATGAGTTACGTCGTTCTATTCTTAATGCATTACGCGCTAAGAAAGGGTTAGAACCATTGGATATTGTATTCCGATATTTTGAGCATAAAGAAGCTGCTTATAATCGCTTAGCTACGATTGTAGAGGAGCATTTAGATATGGAATATATTAACTCCCTATGGGAGCAAAACTAATGGAATGGATTACGCACCATTTGGTGTATGCCATACCTTTAGTAGCATTTCTATTAGATTCACTATTGGGTGATCCTAGAAGTAAATTTCATCCAGTTGTGTTAATGGGAAATTGTATTTCTTTTTATGAAAAGCTATTGTATAAAAAGTCGGCCACACCAACCCAACAAATTTGGGAAGGTATATCGACGGTCTTATTAGTCTTAATGACTGTGGTAGGTATTGTTACAGGTATACTATTTATAGGTGGTACAATTCACCCTATTTTATATTTTGTCATTTCCATACTATGTGTCTATATATCAATTAGTCCCCGTTGCTTAGCAGAAGCAGGCGTTGAAATAGCTAGATTACTGCGTAAACAAGATATAGGAGAAGCGCGCCGTAAGGTAGGCTGGATTGTAGGTAGAAAAACAACCGATCTAGATGAAAGTGAGATTACTCGTGCTACTATAGAGACCATTGCAGAGAATACTGTAGATGGAATTATTTCTCCTTTATTTTGGTATATCCTATTAGGTCCTTGGGGTGCTATTGGGTATCGAGCTATTAATACAATGGATTCTATGCTGGGCTATAAGAATGAAAGATACTTATATTTTGGATGCTTTGCTGCTCGTCTTGACGATGTAGTTAATTATATTCCATCCCGTATCACATGCGTTTTATTTATTATAGCGGCATGGATTTATGGCAAAGACTGGAAGTATGCAGCAACTATTGCGAAGCGAGATGCTTCTAAACATCCAAGTCCCAATGGAGGATACGCAGAAGCACCTGTAGCGGGAGCTTTGCATATCCGCTTAGGTGGGTATAATGTATATCATGATAAGGTAACATTTCGAGAGTATATGGGTGACCCTATACAAATCATGAAAGGTCGTCATATTTATCAAACCATATATCTAATGTATACTGTCTCGATACTAGGTATACTTATCACAATGGCAAGTAAGTATCTCATTAATCAATGGTAGGTGTATATGAAAGGATTTTTTGTAGGATTGCAATTTTTAACTCGTTTAAAAATTGTAAATCAAACAGAATGGAAAGTTGAAGATTTTGGTGCTTCTGTGACGTATTTTCCATTAGTAGGACTAGTCATTGGTGCCTTTATGTGGGGCATATATGCATTGGTACATCCGTATATTCCAGTATCTTTGTTGATGTTGTTACTAGTGATCTTTGAGTTTCTCTTCACAGGTGGTCTTCATGCAGATGGATTTATGGATACCTGTGATGGTTTGTTTTCTGGACGAGACCGAGAACGTAAATTAGAAATTATGAAAGATAGCCGTGTAGGCAGTAATGGCGTAGTAGGCTTTGTATTTTTAACATTGTTAAAATGGCAATTATTAGTCAATGTACCAGAACCATTCTTGCCTACCATATTGTTGACGATGCCTATACTGAGTCGCTATACTATGGTAATTAGCATTCAAAAATTCCCCTATGCTCGTCCGGAAGGAATAGGCAAGTTTTTTGCAGATAATGCACCCACCTATGCAGTATGGGTGTCGACAGTATTGGCATTACTTCCCACTCTATATTTTCAGTGGGTGTATGCATTTTTGTTTGTAATCGCTCTTATGTGCAATTATATTCTTAATTCCTACATCACGAAGCATTTAGGAGGAACTACTGGTGATACGTATGGCTTTGTCTGTGAATTGTCAGAAGTATTTTTAATATTGTTCACTATAATTTGGTCTATAGTGTAATAGAAAGGAGGATATAGGATTGGCATACTATGTACGAACACCTGGAACTTGTGGTGAATTTATACAAGGGTCCATCCAAGGACAACGCTTTTTAGTAACTTGTCCCATAAATCGGTATTCTTATGCTATTAGCGATGTTCAACATCCGCTGCCTATATCTTCTGTATCTTTGCAGTCTAAAGCATATAAGGCTTATCAATCTGTGAAGAAACTATTAGGAGTGCCAGATACTGTGGATACTCCCATTTATCTACACTCCGATATTTTACAAGGAAAAGGGTTGGCATCTAGTAGTGCAGATATCAGTGTAGTAGCCATGGCTACTGCACTTTCTTATGGATATACCCTTTCTATGGACGAACTCTCTAGTCTCTGTTTATCCATCGAGCCTTCTGATGCGCCTTTTTATCAGGGAATAGTACAATTTGATTATATTCAGGGAGCCTGCTGCGATATATTGGGAACTTGCCCTCCTATGCGTATCGCCATATTTGATGAAGGCGGCACAATTGATACGATTCAATTTAATCATCAAAAGAATTTACCACAACTGATCGATGAAAAGGAAGAGTTTATGGTAGAAGCTTTAGCAAAGTTCAAAGAGGGCATACAAACACATAATGTTAAGTTAATTGGTGAAGCCTCTACCATTAGTTCTTTTGCGAACCAACGAATATTACATAAGGCTAGTTTGTACGATTTACATCAAATTGGAGTAGCCTGTAATGCAATAGGTACAATTATCGCGCATAGTGGGACCATATTAGGATTGTTGTTTCCCCCTGACTCACCTAGCATTGGTCATTGCATTCAGCAAGTACGAAGAGAATTACCTACTGTAACCTATATAGATACAGTGGAAACTACTAATGAAGGTATCACATTTATGCAACGATAAGGACGTAGGAGGTGCGTACTATGAAAACAGTAAATGTTCATGGCGGTAATGTACATAAGGCTAGTCGCAACATGGGAACTTCTCTGGAACACATACTTGATTTCAGTGCTAATATTAACCCTCTTGGCATGAGTCCAGCAGGAACAGAATCTATGAAAAAACATTTTGAAGAAATTATTCATTATCCGGATCCTGAATTGCATGGTTTGATTAGTACACTGAGTCGAGTATGGAATATGCCAGAGTCATATATTGCATTGGGTAATGGGGCGGCAGAGTTAATTTATGGAATTTGTAGATTGTCCAATGTAGATACTGTCTATGTCCCAGCACCTGGGTTTTCAGAATATGCACATGCAGCGAATTCTTGTGGATTACACGTAAAAGAATATTCGTTAACTTATGATGCGCAACAACATACATTTATGTATAATCTAGATTTGTTGATGGACAAGATGAAAGAGTGCACACAGACTATCTTATTTATTGGTAATCCGAATAATCCATGCGGTACATTGTGGACGCATAGGAGTGAAGAACTATTTCATATTTGTAAAGAAAATCATCATTACATCGTGTTTGATGAATCATTTATCGACTTTGTTGGCGATAACTTTTCTATGCGTGAATATGTAAAGAGATACGAGCATTGTGTGGTAGTTCATTCGTTGACGAAATTTTATGCTGTTCCAGGCCTACGTGTGGGTGCGATGATGGGGCATCCTACAGTGATTGAACAAATCAAATCCTCTATCCCTACATGGTCGGTGAATCATTTAGCACAAGTATATGGGGAAGCAGCTGTGTTAGATAGAGCATATATAGAATCTACGAGAGAATTTCTTGGTAGAGAAAAAGAGTGGTTGTATACGCAGCTTAGTGCATTGAATGTATTTGAACTGGTTAAACCATCTGTTAATTATATATTGGGTAGATTGGATTCAAAATATTCTTTTGGGGATTTACAAGATTATTTATACAGTAAATCTATATTAGTACGTGACTGCTCTACATACAGTACATTAGGGCCCAACTGGTTTAGAATCGCCGTGAAAGATCATGACACAAATGTTACATTACTAACAGTATTAAAAGAATACTTTCAGAACTATAGGAGATAATATGATACAAATATATTTTGTGCGACATGGAGAAACTGATTGGAACCATATTGGTAAACATCAAGGTTTCAGTGATATTCCATTAAATGAAAAAGGGCTATCCCAAGCGATTGATGTAGGAGATGCTTTGCATGATGTTCATTTTGACAGAGCCATTGTATCTGACTTAATTAGAGCTAGAGTGACAGCAGAAGAGATTTTAAAAGGCCGCTATATTCCAACTACATTTACAGAAGATATGCGAGAAATTTGTTTTGGTGAATGGGAAGGGCTAACATATTCTGAAATTAATGAACGTTGGCCTGGACAAATTGAAGCTATTTATGAGGATCCCACAGAAAAAGAAATTCCTCAAGGAGAGACTGTAGAGATGGTCCAAAAACGTGCGTATGCTCGTTTACTCAAAGAGCTATCAATGATGGAGGATGGGCAACGATTAGTTGTGGTCTGTCATGGAGGTACCATTCGAACTTTATTATGTGCATTGACAGGGATTCCTTTAAATTGTTTGTGGAGGTTAGCCCAAGGGAATACGGCTGTTAGTGTCGTTGATTTCTGGGGCGATGCATCACCTTACAATCGAATTGTTGTGTTAAATGATACATCTCATACGCATGTTAGAGAAGGTGGTTACGGTGAGGATTGATAAATTTTTAGCGCATAAAGCTTTTGGTACTCGAAAAGAAGTACATGATTTAATAAAACAGGGTTTTGTGAAAGTAAATGATACTATCATTAAGAAAAAAGATATGCACATCAACCCTGACGTCGATGTTGTAACTGTTCAAGATCAAGTTGTGCAAGCTCAGTTGGAATATTATGTGAAATTTCATAAACCAGCGGGATATGTAACAGCCGTGGAAGATACAACAGATCCTACGATTATGGAACTGCTACCTGAGGAGTTTCAAACTTTAAAAGTATTCCCAGTAGGTCGACTAGACAAAGATACAGAAGGATTGCTTCTTTTGACGAATGATGGTCCGTGGGCTCATAAAATTATCCACGGTAAAAAGAATATTGGAAAAACGTATTATGTTGAATATAGTGGTAATCTATCTGAGGATGCTATAAATCGGATACGAGAAGGTATGGTCCTAGGTGATGGTACGGAATGTAAGCCAGCTCAAATCACTTTACATGAAGATGAAGGTGTATTGAATGAGCAAGGAGACATGATTCACTCTTGTGAACTGACAATCTACGAAGGCAAGTATCATCAGGTCAAACGTATGATTGGTGCATGTGGTGGTACAGTGACCTATTTACAGCGAACACATATTGATACAATTACTTTAGATTCCATAGAAGAAGTTGGTATGTATGTAGATTTGACAGACAAAGAAAAAAGTATCGTTTAATCGAATCTATTCAATTTGTCATAACTATACATTCTATGGTATCATTAGTTGATGCTGATTGAGGAGGCGATACTGTGAATGGATTAGTCACTTTGCAAGCATTTTTACAAAATGAAAAGTATGATGGTGCCATTTTAACAAGTCCTGTTAATTTGCATTATTTTGCAGGATTTACAGGGACCACAGCAGTGGCATTTATAGGGCCTAAATCTGCGTATATTTTGACGGATAGTCGATATACAGAGCAAGCTAAATCTGAGTGTGAAGGCTATGAGGTTATTCAATATACAAAAGATGTGTATGAAACTATCAAGGACCTTGTGAATGATTCAGGTGCTGCATTACAAACTTGTTGCTTTGAAGGTAGTATTATGAGTGTCGATGTATTTCAACAGCTTTGTGATACATTAGATGACACTGAGTTTTTATCTCTAAACTTTGCTACTCTACGAGCTATAAAGCGCGAAGATGAACTTGCGTCTTTGCGAGAAGCATTCCGTATCGGGGATGAAGCATTTGCTGCGATGCTCCCACAATTGCGAGTAGGCATGACAGAAAATGAAGCTCGCATTATATTAGAGACAGAGATGTTGCAACGGGGTTCTCGAGAACCATCTTTTGCTATGATTGTGGCATCCGGATATCGGTCGAGTATGCCTCACGGCGTAGCTAGTGATAAAGTGATGGAACGTGGTGATTTTGTTACTTTTGATTTTGGCGCTATGTATAATGGATACCACTCAGATATGACCAGAACTATCGTCCTGGGTAAAGCAACGGATTTTCAAAAAAAATTATATAGTATTGTTCTAGAAGCTCAAATGCGAGGCGTAGCTGGCGTAAAAGCTGGTGTATCTGGTAAAGAAATAGATACCATCTGTAGAGAGTATATTCAAGAGCAGGGCTATGGATCATATTTTGGTCATGGTACAGGACATGGTGTAGGATTGGATATCCATGAATTACCTGTGGCTTCACCTAGATCAAATGATATATTGGCATCTAATATGGTTGTCACTGTAGAACCGGGAATTTACCTTCCGGGGGAGATGGGACTTCGCATAGAAGATACAGTTATTGTAACTGAGGAGGGATGTGAAATACTGTCACAAACTCCTAAGGAATTAATAGAACTAGATGTGTAATGGAGGGATTTACAATGATTTCCAGTAATGATTTTCGTCCAGGCGTAACTGTCGAACTAGATGGTAATGTATGGCAAGTAGTTGACTTTCAACACGTTAAACCAGGTAAAGGTGCTGCATTCGTACGTGCTAAATTGAAAAACCTACAAACAGGTGCCGTTGTAGAACGTACTTTTAATGCTGGTGAAAAAGTGCCAAAAGCTCATGTTGATCGTCGTCGTATGGCGTACTTATATGAGTCTGATGGGGCTTATACGTTCATGGATAATGAAACATATGACCAAATTGAATTGACAATTGACCAATTAGGTGATGCTAAAAACTTCTTGTTAGAAAATATGGAAGTGTCCATTATGTTCTTCCAAGGCATTGTCATCGGTATCGACTTACCTGTAGCTGTTGAGTTACGTGTTGTTGAAACTGACCCTGGTATCCGTGGTGATACTGCAACTGGTGGTAATAAACCTGCTACATTAGAAACAGGTTATGTTGTAAAAGTACCTTTATTCATCGAAGTAGACGATGTATTACGTGTAGATACACGTACTGGACAATATATTGAACGTGCTTAAACCACAGATTTGATCTTTTAACAATTAGTATAGTATTGTAATTAAAAGCATTTGTTGGCCTGTGGTGGGACGACAAATGCTTTTTTTTGGTAAATATATGGAAGATAATCGTTTTTTTGAAGGAATTATACAGTTCGATTCATCTGTGTATGAGATGATTGCTGCCATGACAACACTAGAGTCAAAAGGAGTAGCAGGCATGCGTACTACATTTGGTGATACTGTTGGCAATTTATTCGGCAGAAAAAATGCCATGGATGGTGTTAAAATCCAGACCTTAGAGGATGGATCATTGCAGATTGAACTTCATATTGCTGTTCATTATGGATATCGGATTCCAGATATAGCGTTGCGGCTACAAGATAGAGTTAAATCAGCTCTCGTTTCAATGACCGATGTAACAGTGACAAGTGTCGATATTTATGTAGAAGATATTGTATTTGAAGGCACAGTATCTTAGAGGTGATTATGTCAGATCAGTTACAAATTGAAATTACAGATGCTGTTATTTTAGATGTAACAGCAAGAGTGTTGTCATCATTTGATGAAATACATTCGATGAGTAAACGATTCTTTGATGGAGTTGTAGATGGACTTTCACAGAAGTTTGGTCAAAAACGATGGCTTGGTATGAATGTGAAGCATAAAAAAGATAATCATGGAGAAGCGTTTATTGAAATCAATTTATATGTTCGCTTATATTATGGATGCCATCTATTAGAGGTGGCAAAACAAATACAACAACAGATTCGACAAGATTTAAGAAATATGTTGGATTTATATCGTGTACGTGTAGATGTACACATTGATGGCTTAGAGAGAAAGGAAGTAAGCAATGAACTATCGTAGGTTAGCGAGAGCATTTGCTTTTCAAATAATATATGCACAATCATTCCACACAGAAGGTACGCAAGAAGGTATGGAATCAGCACTAAAAGGGGATGCTAAACAATTTGCGAAGCAAATTATTGCAGGAGTATGTGAGGAACAAAGTATACTAGATGAGGCTTTGCAAGAGTTCTCGCCAAAACGAAAGATGGAACGGTTCCCGAAAGTAGAATTGACAATTTTGCGTATGGCCGCATGGGAATTAATGCACCCACAAGCAGATACTCCATCCAATATTGTTATCAATGAAGCAGTGTTACTAGCGAAAGAATATGGGGGAGAAAATTCTTATAAATATATTAATGCTATTCTTCATAATTTAGCGAAGTCGAGACAATAATATGGCCTATTATTTAGGGATTGATACGAGCTGTTATACCACATCCTGCGCTATCGTTGATGAAGAGGGTAGACTGATTCAAGAGGTGCGAAAGCTATTAGAAGTACCGATCGGAAAACGGGGATTACAACAGTCGCAAATGGTATTCCAACATACAAGAGCATTAAGTACTTTACTGGAATCATTACAGCTAGATGAACCCATTGCAGCAATTGGTGTAAGTGGATTTCCAAGAAGAGAAGAAAATTCCTATATGCCAGCCTTTCTAGTAGGGCTTAATGTAGCTAAATCTCTAGGTCATTGTATGCAGATTCCGGTGCATGTATTTTCTCACCAAGAAAATCATATTTGGGCCGCTTTACGAGAAATTGGTGAAGTTCCAGATGGACCTTTCTTAAGTTTACATCTATCGGGTGGAACTACAGAGTTTGTGATCTGTGAACGAATCAAAGGGAGTGGATTTCAAACTACATTGGTTGGAACTAGTGATGATATTGCAGCAGGACAATTAGTAGACAGACTTGGAGTATTAATGGGGTTACCATTTCCGGCAGGTCCTACCATGGAAAAATTAGCTAGGAAGACAAAATATCAAACAGATTCTGTGTTACCTATTGCTGTGCAAGGAGCTACCATTAGTTTTGGTGGACCTTATAGTGCAGGGCAACGTTGGTGGGAATCATTACATCATTCCATTATTGATTGGACAAATCCTAGTGCATTGCAAGATGAAGTAGAAGCTCAAACATTAGCATCTTCTGTATTTCATTGCATAGGAGATTCATTGGAAAAAGCCTTAACTTATATACTCAAGCATCACTCTCTAACTACTTTGGTAACTGCGGGAGGAGTGATGGCGAATACGTATTTGCAAAAGCGTTTAGTTCATTGGGGCCATCATCATAACCTTGATGTACTATGTGTATCACCTAAATATAGTGCAGATAATGCATCTGGTAATGCCTATGGCGCTATGATAATTGAAGGAGACAGCTAATGGAAGCCTATTCAGTAGGAGAACTAAATGACATCATAAAAAGAACCGTAGAAGGAGAATTTCTTTTAAAAAACTGTATTGTTGAAGGTGTAATATCGAATTTAAAAAAGCATTATTCTACAGGACATTATTATTTTTCTTTGATTGATGATACGGGATCTATTGATATGGCTTTATGGCGTGGAAAAGCGCAACAACGAGGCTTAGTAGATACGTTAGAAAATGGAGTATTAGTTCAAGTCCGTGGGAATGTGAGCTATTATTCAAAAACAGGTCGGATTAGTGTTATCTGTGAAGATATAAAAGTAGGTACAAAAAGTAGTTACCAAATTGCCTATGAAAAACTAAAGCAAGAACTATTAGCGTTAGGCTATTTTGATGAAAAATATAAGAAGCCCTTACCTCCCTTACCGAGCTGTATAGGTGTTGTTACTTCCGCATCTGGTGCCGTTATACATGATATTTTACATGTAGCGAAACAAAGAAACCCTCTTGTATCGTTTAAGGTATTTAATGTTCCCGTACAAGGAGATAGTGCTGGCCCTATCATAGCTAAAGGGATAGCGTTGGCTGATGCGGATCCTGATGTAGATCTTATTATTGTAGGTCGCGGTGGTGGAGCTATGGAAGACTTGTGGTGTTTTAATGATAGAACACTTGTAGAGTCTATATTTCATTGCTATACTCCTGTTGTATCTGCTGTGGGACATGAAGTAGATTATACGTTATGTGACTTTGTCTCTGACAAACGTGGTGCTACGCCAAGTCACGCAGCAGAATTGTCTATCTATCCATTGGATGAGTTGAAGGAAGAAGTAGCACAGAAACTTGATTTTATTGAAAATACTATTCGCTATCGCATTCAAAAAGAACGGCAGTTATTATTCTCTATTAGTAATCGTAGTATTACTATGCCAGCATTAACTCTATTGCATCAGCAAAATACTATATTACAAAAGTTTGAACATAGGCTACATAGTCAGATGCAAAAGAGACTGCAAGAAGAGAATAGTCGATTAGGCATGCTTGCTACACAATTAGAGGGAAAAAATCCTCTTTCAAAGGTAGTAAAAGGATTTGCAAAAGTTGATGTACATAACGTACCTTTACAGTCGATTCAACATGTACATATAGGAGATACCATAGAGGTACATATACAAGATGGATCGATAAAAGCGACGGTACAGGAGGTAATAGATCGTGGCTAAATCAATTAAAAGTTATGAAAAAAAATATACAGCTTTAGAAGAGTTAGTTCAAAAATTAGATGATGATTCTTTGTCTATGCATGAACTATTAGATACCTATAAAAAGGGTTTGACATTAGTAAAAGAATGTTCTGACCTATTGAATGTTGTAGAGGAAGAAGTACAACAAATTATAGAAACTGTACAAGTTGATATGAAATAGGCGACAAAGCAGAAATTTTTAGGTATAATAGATACAGAATAATTATACAAACTGTATTACCTATCAAAATGACGAGGATACGATGTTAAAAGAATACTTACAAGCTAGTAAAGCAGAGATAGAAGCATATTTATCTACTTTATTAGAATCACCTAATAGAGAATATGCACGTCTATATGAAAGCATGAAATACAGCCTACTAATGGGAGGTAAACGAATTAGACCCATTATAACAAAGGCTGTTATAGAAGCTCTGGGAGGAACGTGGGAGTCCTACAAAGATGTGATTTGTGCCATAGAATTGATACACACCTATTCGTTAATCCATGATGATCTTCCAGCTATGGATAATGATGATTTTCGTCGCGGAAAGCCAACGAATCACCGCGTCTACGGAGATGGTATGGCTGTATTGGCTGGTGACGGACTATTAACATATGCATTTGAGTTAGTGTCTAATCATTCCAGCTTGCGCCCAGATCAAGTGGTGTCAATCATACGATCATTAGCAAAAGGAGCTGGACCTAGTGGCATGGTAGGAGGACAATCCTTCGATTTAGAATCGGAAGGAAAATGTTTACCACTCGAAGAACTTGTTGTCTTACATAAGGGAAAAACAGGCGCTTTATTTAGTACAGCCGTTGAAATTGGTTTGATTGTGATGGATGCAAATTCTCACATAGCAACATCATATTTACAGTACGCGGATTATTTAGGTTTATTATTCCAAATTACTGATGATATTTTAGATGTTGTGGGCACACAAGAAGAACTAGGTAAAACACCAGGTAGTGATGAACGACAACATAAAGCAACCTATGTCTCTATTCTTGGTTTAGAAGAAGCAAGGGCTAGAGCATCGGAAGTAGCAAGTAAAGCAAAAGCTGAGTTAGAAGCATCTAATCAATATTCTCCTGTATTGGAAGGATTAATTCAGTATCTAATGGACCGCACACAATAGGAGAGTAGCATGAGTCAAAAAGAACGCCTTGATGTAGTACTAGTACAAAGAGGTTTATTTGAAAGCCGAGAAAAAGCTAAAGCAGCTATTATGGCAGGACTTATCTTTTCAGGTACACAACGATTAGATAAGGCGGGTACCAAAGTAGATGTAGGTATATCCTTAGAAGTGAAGGGAAATACCCTCAAATACGTTAGTCGAGGCGGATTAAAACTAGAAAAAGCATTAGAACTATATCCTATTGACTTAACTAATGCAGTGATGGTTGATATAGGTGCGTCTACAGGTGGTTTTACAGACTGTGCACTACAAAATGGTGCCGTAAAAGTATTTGCTATTGATGTAGGATATAATCAATTAGCATGGAAATTGCGTCAAGATTCGCGTGTTATCAACATGGAAAAACAAAATATACGCACTGTGACTTCTGTTCAGTTAGGAGAATTAAGTGATTTTATTTCCATTGATGTTGCTTTTATTTCGTTAGATAAAGTCTTGCCTGTGGCCACTACGCTATTAAAGGATACAGGTTCTTTAGTGGCTTTGATTAAACCGCAATTTGAAGCTGGCCGAGAACTTGTTGGAAAAGGTGGTATCGTTCGAGAAAAATCGACTCACGAGTTAGTACTTCATCGCATATTGGAAGTAGCACTAGACTGTGGACTGTATTTACATGGCTTAACATATTCTCCTATTAAGGGAATGGAAGGCAATATTGAGTTTTTAGGATACTTTACAAAACAATCAGAAGGATCAGTGGAAGTGACTAGTGATTTAATTATATCAATAGTCAATGAAGCCCATCAATTATAGGAGGATCTATGAGAATCGGTTTCTTTCCTAATATGAAAAAAGAGAATATTCGAGATATATTATCGAAAGCAATCACCTATTGTCATGATCATGGCATAGAAGTGTATATGCCAAAGGAATTAGAACATCATGATGTTTGTCAGTTGGGAATACAAAAGGAGCATCTATTACCTAGACCAGATATTTTTGAACACTTAGATATGGCGTTCAGTTTTGGTGGAGATGGCACAATTATTCAATTAGCACGTCAAATATACCCATACAATGTTCCTATTTGTGGGATTAATTTAGGTGAACTTGGTTTTTTAAATCAAATTGAACTAGAAAGTTTAGAAAGCTCCATTGCTAGGATTAGTAAGGGAGACTATTATGTGGAAGATAGAATACATCTAGTAGCTACTTTGCAAACAGCGGAAGGGGATCGTATTTTACGACCTATTATTAATGATATTGTCGTGTCTAGAGCAGAACCTGGTAAAATGGCTCGTATCAATCTATCCATCAATGGAGGGCATACACAAATGTATCCTGCAGATGGGTTAATAGTATCATCATCGACAGGTTCTACTGGGTATAATCTATCTGCTGGTGGTCCTATTATGGCTCCTGATAATCGTTCGATTATTGTAACGCCTATTGCACCGCACTTATTACAAGGCGTATCTCTCGTGTTAAAAGAAAGCGCAAAGATAGATATTACTATGCCAGAAAGACAAAAGTCATTGCATATCTCTATCGATGGCACCTTTGATTATGATTTTAACAATACTGATTCACTACATGTAGAGGCGCATCCGCAATATTGTAAATATGTACGGTTTAAAGATCAAAAATTCTTTGCTACTTTATTTAAAAAGTTAAATGCCCGTTCCAAGGAGGTAGTATGATTCCTCTACATCATAGTGTAGAGTTTCAACATCATCTTTGGGATGATGTGTTACCTCAAGCTAACATCGTGGTAGATTTAACATGTGGTAATGGTCATGATACTTTGTATTTGCTGCAGCATAGTCATTCAAAGGCAAAGATATACGCTATAGATGTGCAGGAAGAGGCTATTCAATCCACTATGGAACGATTGCGAGAAAAGGCTCCTGAAACATATCACCAAGTATGTGTATTACAGGGGTCTCATGATATAATCTTAGAGACCTATCCTATTTCTAATATTGACCTTATAGTAGCTAATTTAGGCTACTTACCAAATGGAAATCATTCCATTATGACTCATGAGGATACAACAATACGAGCTATTGCCATTGGATTACAGAAGCTTTCAGTACATGGATTATGCACTATAGTGGCATATCCAGGAACAGAACGAGGATTCAGGGAATCAAAAGCCGTAGAAAATTACTTATCAAGTATTGATCAAACAGTATATCACTGTAGTACTTGGCATCCCATTAATCAAAAACATAATCCGCCTATTTTATATATTATTCGTCGGAGGAAATGATGAAACGATATCGCTATAACAAGATTAAAGAGATTATTCAAACAAAAGCTATTGAAACACAAGAAGAATTAGCACAAGCATTAGTTGAAGAAGGCATTACTGTAACACAAGCTACTGTATCTCGTGATATTAAAGAACTTATGTTAATTAAAGTTCCTACAGGGGATGGGCACTATCGTTATGCATTGTCACCAGAAGAGAACATTATGCTATCTAGAACACGTATCAATCGATTGTTCCAAGATTCTATTTTAAGAATCGATCACGCGCTAAATCAAATTATTTTACATACATTACCTGGATCTGCACAATCTGTTGCCTTTGCTATTGACCATGCTAAATGGCAAGAATTGTTAGGAACGATTGCCGGCGATGATACTATTTTATTAT
This sequence comes from Veillonella sp. CHU110, assembly GCF_003992255.1. Classification (NCBI taxonomy): domain Bacteria; kingdom Bacillati; phylum Bacillota; class Negativicutes; order Veillonellales; family Veillonellaceae; genus Veillonella; species Veillonella sp. CHU110. Next base: position 41,998 of record NZ_RQVA01000004.1, read on the forward strand.
TATGTAGATCCGTTGAAAGTGTTGAATTGGTACTAGAGCGTATTCAAGAATTGATGAGGGATTAATATGTTATTGCGGATGGGGATTAAGAATTTTGCCCTCATTGAGCACATGCACTTGGAGTTTAAAAAAGGGATCACTATTTTTACTGGTGAAACAGGGTCGGGTAAATCCATCCTAATGGATGCCTTTTCTATCTTATTAGGAGAGCGTGCTAGTAGTGATTTTATACGCCATGAAAAAGAATCCTTTTTAATTGAAGGTGTCTTTGATATCTCGGATGATACACAACTGCAAGATGTATTAGCTTCTAAAAATATAGTATTAGAAGATGATCTGTTGATTTTATCACGTACCTTCAATCGAAATGGGAAGTCTATCATTTTGGCGAATGATCAAGTCATTCCATTAAAGGCTTTGCGGGAAATCGGCATATATTTGGCAGATATTCACGGACAATATAATAATCAACAATTGTTGTTGCCTGATACGCATCATGTATATTTAGACTCTTACAATAGGGAAGCTGTAACAACCTATGATTCTTACGTAAAGGATTATGAGGCATATGCTTCTGCGAAACGAACCTTAGAAAAGCTGAGAAACGACTCTGCTCAACGAGCTAGGGAATTAGATATGTTACGCTTTCAAATTGATGAAATTGAAGAAGCCCAATTACAAATCAATGAAGATATTTCTGTATCCGAAGAACTGGAACGATTAGATAACTTTGAGCATTTACAATCTACAATTTCTAGTTGTTATGATGGGATCTATGGTGGCAGAAATCCTATCATAGATGGATTGAATACAGTTATGAGTGAAGTATCTGATTTAACTAAATATGATAAAGATATGGAGGGCATTGCAGAATTATTGCGTTCTGCTTACTATCAATTAGAAGAGGCAGGCCAAGCTTTGGACCGCTATCGAGACTCCATCAATTATGATGAAGAACGTTACTTCTATCTTCAAGAGCGTGATACATTAATTTATAACTTGAAACGTAAATATGGAGAAAGTATAGAAGAGATTCTTAGCTATGAAGAGAAGGCTCAATTGCGTTTAGAAGAACTAGAATCTTACCAAGATGAGGAATCATCCCTTGTACAGAATCTAGAAACTTTAGAGAAAGCGGCCATAGAATCATTGCATGCATTGACTACAGTGCGTAAAAATAATCACAAAGAAATAACGGATGCTTTGCAAACAAGCCTAGCTAAATTAGGAATGGAAAAAGCAAAGCTAGAGTTCGCTATAGAAGGAACTGATACATTAACACCGCTGGGTGCTAGTCGTATTGAATTATTATTTTCTGCCAATACAGGAGAAGCTTTGTTACCTCTTCACAAAGTAGCCTCTGGGGGGGAATTAGCTCGTATAGCACTGGCATTTAAGTCAGTCTTCAATATGGCTACGAATAAAACATTAGTATTTGATGAAATTGATGTAGGCATTAGTGGTGATGTGGCATTACAAGTAGCAAAACAAATCTTACAGTTGAGTACAGATAATCAAGTGTTCTGTATTACTCATTTGCCACAAACGGCTAGTGTTGCAAAACAACATTATCATCTTCAAAAAGAAGAGCAAGAGGGGCGTACTATTTCTAAAGTATCTATACTTTCAGAAGAAGAACATGTTATGCAAATAGCAAATATGATGTCAGGTCAATCTTTCTCAGAGACAGCACTGCAAACAGCTAGAGAAATGATTACATATTTTCAAGATGAACAATGATATAGGAGAATAATATGCGTGTTTTAGTGAATGGAGCAGCAGGAAAAATGGGACGTGAAGTCCTAAAGGCTGTTCATAATGATGTAGAGTTAACATTAGTTGGTGGAGTAGATCCTACACATGGTGGTAAAGATGTTAGTGAATTTATAGGATCTCAACCTTTACATATCAAACTGTATTCTTCTTTACAAGAAGGTATTGACGCAACAAAACCGGATGTGATCGTAGATTTTACTACACCAGCAATCATCTTTGAAAATGCCAAAACAATGTTATCCCAAGGTATTCATGTTGTGATTGGTACAACTGGCCTAAGTGCTGAACAGAGAGCAGAACTTGATAGTATTGGTAAAGCTAAAGCTGCAAATTGTTTGGTAGCTCCTAACTTTTCACTAGGTGCTGTTATGATGATGAAAACAGCGGCTGAATTGGCACCTTATTTTCCAGATGTAGAGATTATCGAATTACATCATAACCATAAATATGATGCACCTTCTGGTACAGCAGTGTTAACAGCAAAATTAATCAATGATGCTAAAACGAAAGCAAATGTAAAGTCTTCCGAAGATTTAACACGTGAAAGTTTACCTGGTGCTCGTGGTGCAAAAGTTGATGATGTGACTATACATAGCGTACGATTACCAGGTTATGTAGCACATCAAGAAGTTATTTTTGGTGGCTATGATGAAACATTAATAATCCGTCATGATTCATTAAGTCGCTTATCTTTTATGCCAGGTGTTGTACTGGCATGTAAAAAAATTAAAAATTATCCAGGATTAACATACGGATTAGAACATTATTTATAAAAGTTAGAACTATAGAGACATATATATGATTGGCTTATGATAGATAGTATTATGAATTATTTCATGTATGTTGATAGAAAAAGGCTAGTCTAAGTCACAATTCTATATTCTATATAATTCTTGCTAAACCTATGCTTAAATAGTATAATACTTAGTAATTATATGATTAATGTTAGGAGATATATATGAAAAAACCTCATCTTGCTATATTAGGTGCTACTGGAGCAGTAGGCCAAGAATTTATCACTTTGATAGAAGAACGTAACTTTCCTTATGAAAGCCTAAAATTATTAGCCTCTTCTCGTTCTGCAGGAACAGTATTGACTGTGAATGGTACAGACTATGTTGTGGAAGAAGCCAAACCAGAATCATTTGATGGTGTAGATATCGCCCTATTTGCTGGTGGATCTATTTCTAAAACATTAGCACCAGAAGCAGCAAAGCGTGGTGCCATTGTAATTGATAACTCCAGTGCATTCCGTATGGATCCAGAGGTACCTTTAGTAGTGCCAGAAGTTAACCCAGAAGATATTGATACACATAAAGGCATCATTGCCAATCCAAATTGTTCTACTATCATCATGGCATTAGGTTTGAAACCGTTGCATGACTTATCTCCTATTAAGCGTGTCATTGTAAGTACTTATCAAGCAGTATCTGGTGCTGGTAAAGAAGGTATCGAAGAACTTGATTCCCAAGTTGCGCAGCATGTAGCTGGCGAAGAAATGAAAGCTAATTTACTACCTACAGGTTCTATGGATAAGCATTATCCAATCGCATTCAATTTAATTCCTCAAATCGATGTATTCCTAGATAATGACTACTCCAAAGAGGAGATGAAGATGGTATTGGAAACACAAAAGATTCTTCATGATGATACAATTGCTGTTGTACCGACTACAGTTCGTGTACCAGTATATCGTTCTCATTCTGAATCTGTACTTGTGGAAACGGAATCTCCAGTATCTGTTGAAGATTTTAAAGCGGCATGTCATGCATTCCCTGGATTACGTGTTAATGATAATCCACAAGCACAAGAGTATCCTATGCCTTTATACACATCTAATCAAAATGATTGTGAAATTGGTCGAATTCGTAAAGATCTATTTAATGATAAAGGCATGAATTTCTGGATTGTGGGAGATCAAATCCGTAAGGGTGCTGCCTTAAATGCATTGCAAATTGCTGAATATTTAGTAGAACATCAATCTTTTTAATTATTTACATTGGGGGTGCAGTGATGACAACATTTGGTAATGTCTTAACAGCAATGATCACTCCTTTTACTGACGATGGACATGTGAACTTTAATGAAGCACTGTGTATAGCAGGTTATTTATTAGATCATGGTTCCGATGGACTCATCGTATGCGGTACTACAGGTGAAGGTCCTAATATTGAGGACAGAGATAAATTAGAACTTTTTACGTTGATTGCTAAAGAGTATGGTCATAGAGCTACTATTATTGCTAATACAGGAAGTAATTCTACAAAAAAATCAGTTGCTTTAACTCGTGCCGCTACTCATACAGGCGTAGATGCAGTCATGGCAGTCGTTCCATACTATAATAAACCAAATCAAGAGGGATGTTATTTGCATTTTAAAGAGATTGCAAATAATACAGATCTTCCAGTTATGTTATATAATGTACCTGGCCGTACAGGTGGTCGTATTGAACCTAAGACAGTGGCACGATTAGTCGAATCTTGTCCAACTATTGTTTCTATAAAAGAAGCCTCTGGGGATATACAGATTACGCAACAAATTCGGGAATTGATTCCTTCCAAAGATTTTATGATTTATTCTGGTGATGATGCCTTGACGTTAAATGTAATCCAACATGGAGGTGAAGGTGTTGTTTCTGTATCCTCTCATATCGTTGGGGATGAAATGCAACGAATGATAACCTTGTTTAAGAATGGGAATATCAAAGAGGCGAGAGATATTGAGCTCTCTCTAGTTCCTATCTTGAAGGCTATGTTTATTACTACAAATCCTATTCCTGTAAAATATGCGATGAAACAACTTGGGTTTGCGACAGGTCCATTATTACTACCTTTATGTAACCCATCGCCTGAAGAAGCAGATATTATCAATTTGGCAATACAACCATATATGAAGTAAGTTAAAGATAGTAGATGCAATGTTATCTACTATCTTTTTTACAAATATATTGTACATAATTATAATAAGTTCTATGATATTTTTAATATGGTATTATATGTATAAATTTGTATAAGTATATTAATTTGTAGGTTGTATTATTTTTAAAATAACATATAATAAAGATATGTTGTATTCCTATGGAAGGAGGATATTTATGCTAGTATTATCTGGTATTGTAGTGATGATTTTAGGCTTAGCCTTTCGATTTAATGCACTCTTAGTTATCTTGGTAGCAGGCATTATCACAGGCTTAGCTGGAGGCATTGGTGTACGTGATACGATTGCAGCCATTGGTAAAGCTTTCGTAACAAACCGTTACATGTCCTTATTTATATTAATTTTACCTGTAGTAGGTATTATGGAGCGTCATGGATTGCGTGAACGTGCAGAATATTTAATAGGTAAAATCAATGCGGCAACAGCAGGCCGTATTTGTATGCTCTATATGTTGATCCGTCAAATTACAGTTGCTTTAGGAATTACATTGGCGGGTATGCCTGCGTTTGTACGACCTTTAATTGCTCCTATGGCAGAAGCAGCTGCTTTACATGGTAAAGAAGCACCTCAAGAAGTATTAGATGAAATACGTGCTATGGCAGCATCTTCTGATAATATTGGTAACTTTTTTGGACAAAATATGTTTATTGCTGCAGGTGGACTTCTATTAATTAAAGGTGTTATGGACCAAGCTGGTATACCAGTAGAGTTAGGGGATATGGTGATATATTCTATTCCTACTGCTATTGTTGCCTATATTTTTGCAACGATTCGATATATTTTATTCGATAATAGAGTGAAAGCTTTATTAGCGAAACATTCTGCGCATTAATAGGAGGTACAATAATGGAATTATTTGGCTTACCTGCATTGGAATTAATATATATTTTAACAGGTATTATTTTAATTATCGTTTCAGTATTATCTTTTATGGATACAACTAATTCTAAGCGATTTGGGACAGGATTATTTTGGCTAATCTACGGCATAAGTTTTATTTTTGGTAAATATATCCCGGATGAAATTAATGGATGGATGGTTATCGCCTTAGCTGTTATTGTAGCTACAAAACAGTTAGGTAAAGGTACCTATAACGAATCTTCTATGGAGATGAAACAGTCTGAATCTAAACGGATTGGTAATGCTATATTTGTACCAGCTTTATTAGTTGGTGTTGTCACATTTATCATTGGTATCTTTACTAAATTAGGTGCTTTAGTAGGGTTAGGCATTGCAGCAATCGTAGCGTTATTATTAGCATTTGGATTGACGCGCGTATCTATTCATCAAGGTTTTAATGAAGGCCGACGTTTAATTGATGCCATTGGTTGGACTGCGATCTTATCTCAATTATTAGCTGCATTGGGATACGTATTTGGGCTTGCTGGTGTAGGACAAGTTATTGCATCAGGTATTTCTAGTATTATTCCTGTTGACAATATATTTGCAGTAGTAGCAACATATTGTTTAGGCATGGCTATTTTTACCATTGTTATGGGTAACGCTTTTGCTGCTTTCGCTATGATGACTACAGGTATTGGGATTCCTATGCTAATTCAAATGCATGGGGCAAATCCTGCCTATATTGGACCTATTGCCATGTTAGCAGGATATTGTGGTACATTAGTAACACCAATGGCGGCAAACTTTAATATTGTTCCTACTGCATTATTAGAAATGAAAGATCAATATGGTGTTATTAAAGCACAATGGCCAGTTGCTATGGCATTATTAGTAGTCAATATTTTAATTATGTATTATTTAGTAATTTCGTAAATAGAGGAGCCATACCATGAAAACAATATTAGTTACAGGATTTGACCCATTTGGAGGCGAGCCTATTAACCCTGCTTGGGAAGCAGTAAAAGAGCTAAATGGATATGAAAGTAATGGATATACAGTAGTCACTAAAATGATTCCTACTGTGCGTTATGATAGTGTTAATACTGTTCGTGAAGCCATTCAAGAATATAACCCTGAAGCAATACTACTAGTAGGGCAAGCTGGCGGACGACCAGATATTACTGTAGAACGTGTTGCTATCAATGTAGATGATTTTCGCATTCCTGATAATAAAGGAAATCAACCAAAAGATGAGATTATTGTAGAAGGTGGTAATCCAGCCTATTTTGCTACATTACCTATTAAACATATGGTAAGTGGATTACAACATGCAGGGATTCCAGCTAGTATTTCAAATACAGCCGGTACTTTTGTATGTAATCACATCTTTTATGGTGTAGCTCATGAAGTACATGACAAAGGCATTCGCTGTGGTTTTGTACACATTCCATATTTACCATCACAGGTAGTCACTAAGCCTGGACAACCTAGTATGTCAAAAGAAGTTGTAATTCAAGGTTTACAATGCATGGTTGATACTATTGCAACAGGTAAAGAGTATGAAGTAGTATTGCCAAAAGATTATGTAAAACCACATGATTAACTAGTAATACGAAAAAAAGCAGTCCCTATTTAGTGGGACTGCTTTTTTTGTTTTTGATTTATTATAATATCTATAGTATTTAAATGCATTAAATATGATCTCGAATAAGGCCAATTACTCGTCCTTCAATAACGCAATTTCGTGTAATGATAGGTTCAAAATCCTCATTTTCAGGCATTAAACGAATATGATCAGATTCTTTGTAAAAGCGTTTTACAGTTGCTTCATCATCTATGCGAGCAACAACAATATCACCATTATTAGCAGTAGATTGATTTCTAACTATCAATAAATCGCCTTCATACATGCCTATATCACGCATGGATTCGCCACGAACTCGTAATAAGAAACATTCGGAACTGCCAAGTAGAGCAGTAGGCAATACAAATTCGTCTTCTCGATTTTCAATAGCCGTTACAGGAAGCCCGGCTTGTACAGTACCAATTAGTGGAACACGACGTAAACCGGCTTCTAAAAAGTTAAATTCTGCACTTGATGTAACCTCATTAGTTTCTTGGTCGACCTCTAACTGGGGAACTTCAGGCATATTTACAACTGTAATAGATCTATTTTTATTTGCATCTCTAGTAATATATCCAAATTTTTCCAGTGTATTTAGGTGACTTTGTACGGTAGAAGTAGAGCTCAATCCTACATGATCACCAATTTCACGAACACTTGGACAACGATAGCGTTGTTGTAAGCTTTCAATAATAAAATCTAAAATTCTTTGTTGTTTGCTATTTATATCAGTAGCGGGACGTCTCAAAGGAAAAACCTCACATTCTAATCGATTATTCGTACTTGTAATATAATTCTATTATAAAATCAATAGTTATAATTGTCAAATATGCGTTCGAGAAATTATACTTGACCGAACATTTGTGTGTGTGCTACAATATGACTATAAACAAACAGATGTACTATATTTTATGTTCGATTAAAGTATGAGAGAGGTTATATATATGAAACAACTAGTATCTATGTTAGCAATTGTAGTAATGATTTTTGTAGGGAATTCTATTATATCTAAAACTACCATGGAGTTAGATACAAAAAATATACAAACAGTACAAGTTAATGCTGGTGATAGTTTATGGACTATTTCTAAAAAAGTATTAGCCGATACAGAAGACATTGATATTCGTGATTTTATTGAAACAGTAGAAGATTTAAATCACTTAGAAAATCGAAAAACATTACGCCCTGGTGAAACATTAAAAGTTCCTACGTTAAGAGAAAGAAATATGTTCGGTTTTATAACTGCTTGGGCAAATAACTAACCAATACTATATATATGTTCGAAATATTAGGCAAAGAAACATATTGAATGATAGAATAAAAGACTGCATATCTTATGTCAAAATCATAGGGATATGCAGTCTTTTTTATACTTATTATTATATTTTGGAACAAAAAATAGTATGTTTAGTATATGTAAGAATTAATATGGTTTACTTTTTTATAGAGTTCTAGTATATATCGTATAACCTTATGATATATATTGGTTCTAGTTACGATTGAATATAGACGAAATAGGGTTATCCACGAATTTATTGGCTTCATTAATATAGCGTCGAACCATATTGACACTATGGTGTCGTGTTTGTTTCATGATATTACGTTCTTCTACGCCATAATGAGCTGCTGTAGTAGCAAAACCATGACGTAAACTATGAGCCCCGTATAAGGATGGATCTTCACCAATGGCTGCCATATAGTATTTTACAATCTCTGCAATACTTTTATCACTGATTGCTGTTTTGCGTACGCTCATACTTTTTTTAAATCCCCGAAAAATAGGACCTGTTGTAATAGGAACAAAACGTAACCATGCTTTTACGGCTCTTACGGCGCATAATGCTTCATTATCTATATAAGGTATTGCTACAATGGCACCTTGGCCTTCTTGGTCAGCTTTGGAATTAGATACGAATATTTCTAACCCCTGTGGCAAAAACTTTAAAGATTCTACAGTTAATGCCGATAATTCGCTACGTCGAAAGGCTCCCATAAAACCTAATAACAAAATAGCTTTATCACGTAGCTTTTGTATAGGTGCTATATCGGCAGTTTCCATATAGTCTATGATATCCATAAGATCATCTAGTAGTACAGGTGTTTTACCTTGTTGGTAAGTACCTAAGGACCGACGTATACCTCGCATAGCTTGTTTAACGATAGGAGCGCTACAAGGGTTACTTTCAATACCAGAAGCATTAAAATTTTCTGATAAAGCGCTGATACGACGTGATATGGTATTAGCTTTAGCGTAATCAGCTAAATCATTAATATAATTGACAATAATTTCTGGTGAACTAGGAAAAAAGGATTCCTGTTTATGTTGACACCAATCCACAAAATCCATCCAATCAGATTCGTAGGCATCTACTGTATTTTCTGCCTTAGATAATAGAATACTAGTCTTAGCCTTGTCACTCAGCTTAGAGTTGTTCATGATCTCTTTATAATTACGTAAATAGAAGTGTGTATTAGATTGACTCATAAAGGCCTCAAATGTGCTATATAGAGCTGTTAGTACCTATATAGCTATTTTAAACTAAAAAATTACTTCCGATAATATATCGTTATCGGAAGTAATTATATCATAGGCCAAAACAAATGGCAAATATGTTGTTTATAAGGTTTTTAAGAACTCTTTCAATACATTCCAAGTAGTAACAAAACTTTCTAATTCCATACGTTCTGTAGGTGCATGTAAGTCATGAATATTTGGCCCAATATTAATCGCATCTACAGGTCCTTGTAAATTATCTAACATGTAGCCAACTTCAAGACCTGCATGGATCACATTGAACTGTAAGTCTTTAGCGCCTGTCACAGATTCATATGCCTTTTGATAGGCTTGTTGTAATGAACTATTAAATGTTGGTAGCCAGCCTGGATAAGGGCTTTCAAGTGTCGTCGTAGCACCATGAGTTTCTGCCAATTGCGCTAACCCTTTGTAATGAGTTTCTAGATTCTTCGTATCTGTACTGCGTACTTGCATTTTAAGGTATATAGCACAATCTGCCATACCTAAAATACCAATATTATTAGAGAACCAAACTTCATTAGGGTTTTCAGGAGCATGCTGTAATACGCCTTGTTCAATGCCTTGAATAAGGGCACACAGCTTTTGTACAGTGTCACTACTAAAAGCACGTTCCATGGTGATGGCTTCTAAATCTAATTCCACTAAATCTTCACGATCTACTTTAGGGACAACAGATAAAGATATTGTCATATTTTCACCAGCTGATGCATAGTATGCATTCCACTTGTCTTGCTCTTCTTGTAAGAGAACTTGCACATATGGTACATCTTGTAAATGTAGATACACATCCGCATAGGCACGCAATGGAATCGCATTAGGCGCACTGCCACCGCTTACTTCTGTGACACGAATGTTATGTTCCCCTGTGATTCGTTCTAATACCTTAGACAGAATGTAAATAGCATTACCTCGCCCTAAATGGATATCACAACCAGAGTGACCACCTTTCAAACCTTCAATGGTAATTCTGCGCTTTGTCATTTCATTATTCACAGATACGGGAACAATCGGTAATGTCACCGTAGATCCATGGCCGCCAGCACTGCCGATGGTCACTTCATTCATAGACTCTCCATCCATATTGATGAGACGTTTCCCACTTAAATGGCTATAATCAAGGGTTTTCACACCTTTGAAAGTAGTTTCTTCTTCTACAGTGAATACTACCTCTAACGGAGGATGTGGAATCATTGTAGATGCTAAAATAGCCATGCCATAGGCTACTGCAAAGCCATCATCTGCCCCTAACGTAGTTCCATTGGCATGTAAGATACCATCCTCTACATGCAAAGCAATAGGTCTGTTAATAAAGTCATGCTCCACAGACTCTAGTTTCGTGCAAACCATGTCCATATGACCTTGCAGTATTACCGGATCATGAGACTCATAGCCTGCTGTGCCTGCTTTTTTAATGATTAGATTGTACTGTTCATCTTGGAACACATCTAAGCCTAAGTTTAGAGCCCAGTCTTTAATATAATTGGAAATAGCTTGTTCATGCCCAGATTTTCTAGGGATATTAGCAATTTCTTGAAAGTAATGTAGAATATTATCCACATTATATTGATTCATTATAGTTTGATTGATTGACACTCTGTTGCCTCCTAGATTAGTCGATATTTGGCCAACCTAATTCTTTACCGCCTAATAAATGAGCATGTAAATGGAATACAGTTTGACCTGCTTTGGCGCCAGTATTTAATGTTAAGCGATATCCATCAGCGGCAAGACCTAATTCTTTTGCTACCAATTTAGCAAATGGCAAGATACCTTCCACATAGGCTTCATTGTTTTCGTTTAAATGAGCAATATTAGATACATGGTTTTTAGGAATGATTAAGACATGAACTGGTGCTACAGGAGCAATATCATGGAATGCTAAGAATTTATCATTTTCTAATACAACATTAGCCGGAATTTCTTTATTAATAATTTTACAAAATAGGCAATCTTCTTTCATGGGAGTCCCCTTTCTAATCTACTGTATGATACTTACATACTATGATATTAACTATATCAAAAATATTCTATATAGTCTATTATTTATTTCTTAAAATACAATCAATTCACCATTAAATATCTTCAAAAAATTCTATCCATTAGATGATGAACCTCGTAAAAAATTAACTCTAAATCTCCACTAGCACCACATCACTATGTACTTCTGTCACTGTACCGCTTACAATATCTCCTACATTGAATTGGTACTCTTGTTTAGGTATTTTACTATGAACATATTCATTAGTTAGTCCATAATAGTAAAAGTCATCGCTTTGTTCGATGAGAACCTTCACTGGTTGGTTAAGGAAACGGTTGGCATAGGCTTTAAAACCTTCCTTGCCAAGTTGATTTAACAAAGCTACCCGTGTTTTTTTCACGGCTTCTGGCACTTGGTCTTCCATCTTAGCAGCTGGCGTGCCTTCTCGAATGGAATATGGGAAAGCGTGGATGTGCGTAAAACCAACTTCTTTCACTGTACGCATGGTTTCCTCAAATAATTCGTCTGTTTCACCTGGGAATCCAGCGATAATATCTGTTGTAATAGATAAGTTCGGGATCCGACTACGCAAATACTTCACTAAATCTTTGTATTGTTGCAAATTATAGTGACGGTTCATAGCTTTCAACACAGGATCTGAACCAGCTTGTAAAGGAAGATGTAAATTAGGGCATACACGAGGGTTCGTTGCCATTAACTCGATTAATTCTTCCGATACTTCTACAGATTCAATAGAACCAAAGCGAATGCGTTCTAAGCCATCAATGGTCAATAATTCACGCACAACACGGCCTAAGGTTGGTTGCTCAGGTAGTTCAATACCATAGTTACCGAGATGTATCCCTGTGAGTACTACTTCTTTATATCCATAGGCAACAAGACGTTTTGCTTCTTCCACAATGTCTTCAATTTTTCTAGACTTTAATTTTCCTCGTGTATAAGGAATGATACAGAAGGAGCAGAAATTATTACATCCTTCTTGTATCTTCATGAAAGCCCGACATTTTTCGATTTCATTGCCAAATAAAGGCATTTCTTCAAAGGTAGACTCTTCCATCACATTACGAACGATGGAAATCTGTTCTTCTGTAGATGGAATATTTTCTACTAATTCTACAATTTTATTTCGATTTGCCGTACCGATGACAAGGTTGACCCCATCGATAGCAGAAATCACTTCTGGCGCCAATTGAGCATAACATCCTGTTACCACGATGAACGCTTCTGGGTTACGGCGTTTTGCTTGTCGAATTAATTGGCGTGATTTTTTCTCACCCATGTTCGTTACAGAACAAGTATTAATCACATAAATAGAGGCTTCTTCATCGAAGCCAACAGGTGTATATCCTGCTTTTATAAATAAACCTTTCATGGCATCAGTATCATATTGATTGACACGACACCCTAATGTAGTAAATGCTACTGTCTTCATGAGACTCCTAATCTAGTAATTCATATTGAATCATACTCACAGCACTTAATGCCGCTGTTTCAGCTCGTAATATAGTGGAGCCTAGGCTAACCTTATGGCCTCCACAGGATTCCAATAGGTCCATTTCAGTAGGACTATAACCACCTTCAGGACCAATGCAAATGGCTATGGTATGGTATGAATTAGTATGTAACTGTGTTTGTAAAATATCTTTGATTGTCTTGTCATCTTCTCGTTCGTAGGCACCTAACAAGAGAACTCCCTCATCAGATTGTAAGGTTTGCAGTACCTCTGAAAGTGACTGTTCCACTGTTAATGTAGGTACATCGGGACGTCCACATTGTTGGCTAGCCTCTATGATAATTTTTTCCCATCTACTTTTTTTGGCGTTTAATTTTTTAGCATCATATTTAGCTACACAATGGACCGAAGATACACCGTAGATATGATGAACATTTAATTCCGTAGCCTTTTGCAATAAAAACTCGAACTTATCGCCTTTCAAAAAGGATTGAATTAACACTACTTTCGTAGCTGATGTAGACACGTCAATGGTACGTAATCGTTTCGCCATATATATGTCTGATTCCTCAGATATTAGCACAAATTCACCTGTATGCCCTTCATGATTGCTCACAATAAAAGGTTCCTCTTTAGAATGGCGCAATACATGAAAGAGGTGATGTGCTGTATCTGCAGGTAACTGAATACTTTCATCTATAATGCCATCAATAAATATTTTTTTCATATACTTCCTATCTTATGCCAAGGCAAAGGTATGCCAAGGGCCCTCTACCATTTCTTCCATAATAGTCCAGTGGTTAGTAATATACGGCATAATTTCATCATACCGATCGTCCACAATACCACTTATTATTAGTATACCATTATCGTGCAATTTTTCCCTAATCATAGGCAATAAAATTTTTAGAGGATCTACTGTTAAATTCGCTAGTATAAGATGAGCTTTACCGTGAAAGTCATCGCTTAAATTGCCATGAATGATGGTTGCCTCAATACCATTATTTTCACAGTTTTCCTTGGCCTGTATAGCTGCCTCTTCTTCTAGGTCGATGCCCACTAGGTTAGGTATCCCTAAATGATGGGCTGCTAGTAATAAAATACCTGTACCAGTACCAATATCTAGGCAAACCTGTTGGCTCAAATCTGTGGGAATACGGTGTATATATTTGCCTAATAAAGTGGCGCAGTTTCTAGTAGTTTCATGGTCTCCTGTGCCAAAAGAAAGCTTTGTATCCATGGTCATTACCACATCTTGTTCTGTAGCGAGTGGATCTGTAGAGGTATCATAGCTTTGCCAAGCGGGACAAATCACCAAGTCTGGTAACAATCTCGTAGGCATAATATATTGTTGCCAACTATGATACCATTGCTCATCGTCTACAGTTTTACTTACCATATCACTATAGGAAATATTAGCAACTTGTAATGCTGTTTCTATGATCTGTTTCCACTGCTCCTCATCTTTGTCTACGCCTAAATAGATGGTCACACGGCTTAAGTTGGGGTTATTTTCTATTGTTTCTTCTATATATCCATTACTCTCTATATCATTAAAAATGGCAGCCATTTCATCAATGACTGCCACTTCTACAGTAATGGATATTTCTATCCATTTCATAGATGACTCCTTACTTACCAAGGTTTAATCTTGGCAAAATAACTGTTTCACCTTATCACTTAAATTTTCTAATATGCTTTTGTTCACTTTCAAAGTATTTACATCTTCTTTGTTTTCTGCAGCAAACTCAACTAATAATTGACGTTGTTTATCTGTCAATTTTTTAGGTGTTTCCACAGTGACAACTACGTGTTGATCACCACGTTGGCTTGGTTGACGTAAATACGGAACACCTTGTCCTTTAATTCTGAAAGCAGTACCAGTTTGTGTACCTTCAGGGATTTTTAATTCTACTTTACCTTCTAAAGTAGGAACTTGTATAGTAGCACCTAGTGCAGCTTGTGAGAAAGAGATAGTTTGACGTAATACAACATCGTTGCCACTACGTTCAAATTCTTTATCACGAGACACAGAGATATACACATATAAATCGCCCTTAGGGCCACCTAATGTACCAGGCTCCCCTTCTCCGGATACACGAAGACGTGCACCATCATCGACACCAGCTGGTATTTTGATTTCAATATCACGGCGTTTAATAGCTTGTCCTTGTCCACGACATACTTTACAAGGTTTTTCAACAATTTTACCTTGTCCACCACATCGAGAACATGTGCGAACCGTTTGCATACGACCAAATGGTGTATTTTGAATAACAGCCTCTTGTCCGGAACCATGACAGTTTGGACATGTTTCTACTTTAGAACCAGGCTCACCACCTGTACCATGACAATGATCACACTCTTCATGGCGTTGTACATTAACTTTCATTGTCGTGCCAAACACAGCATCTCGGAATGAAATGCGTACATCTTGGCGTAAATCGGCACCGCGCTCTGGACCACGTTGACCTCGGCCACCACCGCCGCCGAACATGTCAAAGATATTACCAAAAATATCTTCAAATCCGCCACCACCGCCAAATCCACCAAAGCCACCGCCACCGAAGCCACCATTAAATCCACCAGCGGAGTTTCCTCCGCCAGCAGTAAAGGCATCATGACCGTATTGGTCATATTGTGCTTTTTTAGTGTCATCAGACAATACTTCATAGGCTTCATTCACTTCTTTAAAGTTCTTTTCTGCCTCTTCTGGATTGTCTCGATTTACATCTGGATGGTATTGACGTGCTTTCTTACGAAAGGCTTTCTTAATTTCATCTTGGGATGCATTTTTGTCGACGCCAAGGACGTCATAATAATCACGAGCCATTATCTATGTCCCTTCTTATTATTTTTTCTCTTCGTCAACTACTGTGTAGTCAGCGTCTACTACATTATCATCTTGTTTAGGAGCTTCTTGTCCACCTTGTTCGCCTTGAGCTTGCGCTTGTTCGTACATTTTAGAGGACAATTCGTATAAAGGAGCTGTCAATGCTTCGCTATCAGCTTTAATTTTTTCAATATCGCCAGACTCAATAGATGCTTTTAACGTTTCTGTCGCTTTTTTAACAGCTTCTAATTGTGCTGCATCAGCTTTACCTTCAAAGTCTTTCACTGCTTTTTCAGCTTGGTATACCAAGTTATCAGCATTGTTTTTCACTTCTACTTCTTCTTTTTTAGCTTTATCTTCAGCTGCATGTGTTTCAGCTTCTTTTACCATGCGGTCGATTTCTTCATCGCTTAAACCGGAAGATGATGTAATTGTGATTGCTTG
Organism: Veillonella sp. CHU110; assembly: GCF_003992255.1. NCBI lineage: Bacteria > Bacillati > Bacillota > Negativicutes > Veillonellales > Veillonellaceae > Veillonella > Veillonella sp. CHU110. The sequence goes on from NZ_RQVA01000004.1 coordinate 58,443, forward strand.
CTCTTTACCAGTACCAAGATCTTTTGCTTTTACATTAACGATACCGTTAGCATCGATGTTGAATGTAACTTCGATTTTAGGTACTCCACGAGGAGCTGCTGGGATGCCGGACAATTCGAAACGGCCCAATGTTTTGTTAGCTGAAGCCATGTCGCGTTCCCCTTGCAATACATGGATATCAACGGAAGGTTGGTTATCTGCTGCTGTGGAGAATACTTGAGATTTAGATGTAGGGATTGTTGTGTTGCGGTCGATAATTCGAGTGAAGATACCACCCATAGTTTCGATACCTAAAGACAATGGAGTTACGTCAAGTAACAATACGTCTTTTACTTCACCTACTAATACACCACCTTGAATCGCAGCACCGATAGCTACACATTCGTCAGGGTTGATGTTTTTAGTTGGTTCTTTACCTAATTCGCGTTTGATCGCATCTTGTACTGCAGGAATACGAGTAGATCCGCCTACTAACAATACTTTGTCAATTTCAGAAGCAGATAAACCAGCATCTTTCATTGCTTTACGAGTAGGCTCGATAGTTGCTTCTACTAAGTCACGAGTTAATTCATCAAATTTAGCACGAGTTAAGGTTACGTCTAAATGTTTAGGGCCTGTTGCATCAGCTGTAATGAATGGCAAGTTGATTTGTGTGCTTGCTACGCCAGACAACTCAATTTTAGCTTTTTCAGCAGCTTCTTTTAAACGTTGATCAGCTAATTTATCGTTGGACAAATCAATACCAGTTTCTTTTTTAAATTCACTGATTAAATAATCCATAATGCGTTGGTCAAAGTCGTCACCACCTAAATGGTTGTTACCAGATGTTGCCAATACTTCAAATACGCCTTCACCTAATTCAAGGATGGATACGTCGAATGTACCACCACCAAGGTCGAATACAAGGATTTTACCGTCTTCACCTTTGTCTACACCATATGCTAACGCAGCTGCTGTAGGTTCGTTGATGATACGTAATACTTCTAAGCCTGCTACTGTACCAGCGTCTTTTGTTGCTTGACGTTGAGAGTCAGTGAAATATGCAGGAACAGTGATAACTGCTTGTTTTACAGGTTCCCCTAAATGAGCTTCAGCATCAGCTTTAATTTTTTGTAGAATCATAGCAGAGATTTCTTGTGGTGTATAGGATTTACCTTCTACATTCACTTTGTAATCTGTGCCCATATGACGTTTAATAGAAATGATTGTGTTTTCAGGGTTGGAAACCGCTTGACGTTTAGCCAATTGACCTACTAAACGTTCGCCATTTTTTGCAAAACCTACTACGGAAGGAGTCGTTCTAGCTCCCTCTTGGTTTGTAATAACAGTTGGTTCGCCGCCTTCCATTACTGCGAAACAAGAATTTGTTGTACCTAAGTCAATACCAATTACTTTTGCCATTTAACATGACCTCCTAATACTTCTTCTAATATGTTTATTATAATAATTAATTATCCGTTATGGACTACTTTCACCATGGCTGGACGTACCACGCGGCCTTCTACAGTATAGCCTGTTTGTAATACTTCACACACAGTGTCATCTTCCATATCTTCAGCTGGAACACGCATGATAGCTTGATGGAAATTTGGATCAAATGGTTGTCCCACAGCTTCAATGACTGCTAAACCTTGTTTTGATAGGCTTGCCATCAAGCTTTGTTGAATCATTACAAATCCTTCCATGAAAGCCTTCGTTTCTGGCGTTTCAGGTGCTGAAAGTGCTCTTTCAAAATTATCTAATACTGGGAGTAAATCTTCAATAACATGAGATTTAACAAATACCCCTAATTGTTCTTTTTCTTGGTTCGTACGACGTCTGAAGTTTTCAAAATCTGCTTGCAAACGCATGTATCGTTGCTCCCATTCTTTCGTAGGGTCTACTGCTTCAGGAGCTTCCTCTTCCAAAACTTCCACTTCAGGAGTGACTGTTTCTTCTTGTTTATTTTCTTCCATACTTCACCTCTTTACAGCTTCTTTTTCTGTTCTTGTAATTCTTCCATGCACTTATTAATATAGGCTAGGATGCCCATAATACGGCCATATTCCATTCGTGTAGGACCTACAATAGCGAGGGTACCTACTTGATGAGGAACATTGAAACTTGCTTGGATAACACTGATATCTTTCACCAGTTCGTTGGAGTGACCTATTTTTACATCGATAGGACTACTAGAGTTTGGCGTTAATAATTGGGTTAACTCATCTTGTTGTTCTAATAAGGCTAACAGTGGTTGGGCCCGTTTAATATCGTTAAACTCTGGTTGTTCTAATAAGGATGTAGTTCCTATTGTATAGAAGAGTTTTCGCTTAGCAATGGCTCGATATAATGTGTCACAAAAAACTACATACGTTGTATCTTGTAAATCTAAAGTTACCCGCATTTTGTCTAAGTTTTCTTGCGTGATATCCTGGATGGATACATCATGGAGCACACTATTAAAGCGATGTGCATGCATAGCTAAGTCTTCTGTATTAATAGGTTCTGTAAAATAGATTGGTTCATTATCCAAGGCGCCTGTATTCGTTACCACCACCATGACCGCTCGATGTTCATCAATAGGAAGAACATGAATATAGGTTATGGTAGATGAATCATGGGCGGGAGCTAAAAACATACTCACATTATGACTGATTCTAGAAATTAGCTTTGCTATCTCTACGAAGAAATCATCTAGTTCTTGTTGATGAGCCTGCCATAACTCTTGAATTACAGGAATATCTTCAGCTGCATCATCTTCAAATCCTTGTAAGGTATCTACATAGTATTGATAACCTTTAGCCGAAGGTATGCGACCCGCTGATGTATGAGGTTGTTCAAGAAAGCCAAGATCTTCTAAATCAGCCATCTCATTTCGTACCGTCGCAGGACTGATACCTAAATCATAATTCTTTGCGATTGTACGAGAACCAACAGGTTCGGCTGTTTTAATGTAATCTTGAATGATAGCACGCAGAATGCGTTCTTTCCTTTCATCCATAGTATCACCTCGTTATTATTAGCACTCACTAAGGTTGAGTGCTAACTACAAGATATATAGTATCACATTTACAACATATGTCAAGTGAAAAATTGGTGAAAGTTCAGTAAATACCGTATTAGTCAAAAAAACAAACTTTTTGATTGTTTGGTTTGGTGAGGTATGTCATAGTGTGATTTTAGCAAAGGGAAGAGCACGGCACATTCCTCCGCAAACTGATCCTACGGTAGGTTTGCTCCGGAACATGCCGTGTTCTTCTGGGTTCTCATCAATTAGTATATTAACTTGACATACCTCACCAACGCATCCACTCGGGTGGAAGTTTGGGCGCGAGCGTTGTATTGATCTTCTGGTAGTTCTTACATAGTTCGTTAAATCGGCATACTCAACCAACACATCTAATCTGGTGGAAGTTTGAGGGCGAGCGTTGCTGTGATTCTCTGCATTAGCTCTTACATAGTGCTTTATATAGACATACCTCACTAACGCATCTACTCGGTGTGAGATTTAATCGATGTATACTCCCTTTTAAAATTGTATCGTCATAGAATTGATAGTATAATGATATTACGATTATATATTGGCATCTATTAACATATTAGGCTTTGTAAGATGCCAGGCCTTAGCTTAGCCTTGTTTTAGATTAATGATTTCTATAAAGGAAAGGTAGTATATGAAATTTATTGTATTACAACGTGATGACATTGAAAATTTTATACATGTCGAGCAAGCACAAATTCATGATTTAATAAACGAAGATCATCAGAACGAATTAGCACACATATTGGACTACACCAATCACATGGAGCAATTACAGTTCATAAAAAAAAGTAGTACACTCCTACCTAAAGGACTACGACTGCTGTATATCCCACCATTGAAAGAACTTGGTATCACTACAGGTGAAACTTCAGTTACACTTGAGTGGACTGGACTTGAAGAAGATACGTTATACATCATACAAGATGAAGAACCACTTAAACTACGTATTACGAATCCAAAAGCTGGGGTGTTTTATAAAACCCTCGCATAAAATACTTCTTCGTTACTATTCAATGCATCATTCAAAATAAATACAAAAGACCAGTACAAGACATCAAGCATGTAACTTGTACTGGTCTTTTTATGTATTATGATACTCATAATTTCCTGAGGAACGACATTACGCGTAGCAGATCTTGTGGCTCTCGTTATTACCTAAATCACAGAAACATAAGAAAAGCGCGACATGTTCCGGAACAAACCTACCGTAGGATCAGTTTGTGGAGGAATATGTCGCGCTCTTCCCTTTGCTTAGTTAACCACTAGCCACAAGATTGCATAGTATCACAAGTGACGTTTTACTGGAATGGATTCCCCAATCGTTGTAATACATGCTCGAACTTCTCTTTTGGCTTCGCATTAGTGCTATACCATTCTAAGAGCTCCGAGATTTTTTGTTCTGCTTCTTCTGGGGATAATCCTTCTAGCAAGGTAATTGCTTTTCGAGGTAAGGCACCGCTTGTACCACCTGCTACTAAGGTAAAGCCATTTGGTTTTCCCACTAGGCCGATATCTTTAATCATGGATTCAGCACAGCATCGTGGGCAACCGCTGATGCCGATGCGAATTTTGTTCGGCATATCTTTGCCGTAATGTTTTTGGTCTACCATGGTCGCCATCGGAATGGTTTCTATAAAGGCATGGCTACATCCATCTGTACCTCGGCATGCCACAATGGAGTTCACCGATTTATGTTGTACTTGCACCACTCCATCTGGTAAGTGCTCCAAGATGGATTCTTTTTGTTCTTTTGTAATATCATAAATTTGAATGCCTGTAGGAACGATACGGAACTTTCCATTATGTTCTTTCGCTAGGCTAAAAATTGCCTCCATTTGTTCGTACGTGAACTCACTAAATAAGGCATGTAAAATAACTGCTGTTTTCATAAAACTCTCCTAAATTAACTGTATGGGCGTACATTCCTACTTAGGACGTAAGGAACTGACTAAACACATAATTGCCGTGCTTGGCCCCTTCCTTAGTGAGACGATATGCATCATCTTCATAAACAAGCAATTGTTTACGTATTAGATCTGTTACAACAGATCCATATATATTGTGAAAGTCTAGATTAAATCGACTTTCAAACAAACTAGGTACCAATCCCCACTTCGTACGCAACGCAAGAAAGCAAAAATCTTCATAGTCACGAGGGCTGGTGATGATTTCTTCCTCTATGCTAGGACTTTCACCCATTTCAATTTTATGGATGTAAGGCACCACGTAAGGGGTATTCTGAAAGCGCCGATTCCCCACGAAGGAATGAGCACCGGCACCAAAGCCGATGTAATCAGCGCCATGCCAATATTTGATATTATGACGACTGAAAGCCCCATCTTTACCAAAACTAGCAATTTCATATCTATCGAACATCTGTTTTTCTAACCCTTCTACAAGGTAGTCGTACATCTGTTCGCATATATCTTCAGATGGTAAAGTGACCGAATGGTCCATAACTTGGCGATGCAATAATGTACTAGGTTCCACTTGCAGGCCATAGATAGAGATATGATTTATGGGCAAAGACTGAATGACTTCTAGATTATAAGAAACGTCATCCAATGTTTGTTCCGGTAATCCATAAATCTGATCAATACTAATATTGCGGAAGCCTACCTCATGGGCATCTAGAACAGCTTGCTGTGCCATCTTTGCCGTATGAGTACGGTGCAATACACGCAAATGGTCATCACGAAATGTTTGCACACCAAAGCTGATGCGGTTAATTCCTAGTTCATGCAATTGTTTCAGGTATTGTGCATCCACCTCACCTGGATTTGCTTCTATAGTAATTTCTACATCGTTGTCGATGGTGTAATATTTGTACACCGTTTCTAAAATACGACTTAGTTCCTTGATAGACAACACTGTCGGTGTACCACCACCGAAGTAAATCGTATCGAAGGGCTCTGTCCCCAACAGGGATTGACTAAACTCAATTTCTTGGCGTAACGCATAGGCGTACACATCAAAATAGTCTTCTAATCCTTGGTACGATGGGAAATCACAGTAGGTACACTTTTGACGGCAAAAGGGAATGTGGATATACATTCCCCTATGACCTACTGGAATACGAGTTGTATGCATTAGTTTTCTACTTTCAAAATCGCCATGAACGCCTCTTGTGGAATCTCTACAGACCCTACGGCTTTCATACGTTTTTTACCTTCTTTTTGTTTTTCTAGCAATTTACGTTTACGGGAAATATCGCCACCGTAACATTTTGCCAATACGTCTTTTCGCCAGGCTTTTACCGTTTCACGAGCTACAATTTTTGTACCTACTGCCGCTTGGATTGGAATTTCAAAGTTTTGACGAGGAATCAATTCTTTCAATTTCTCAGCTAGGGCACGGCCACGTAATTGAGCGCGATCTTTGTGAACGATAATACTCAAGGCATCGACAGGATCTCCATTTAATAAGATATCCATTTTCACCATTGGAGATTGTTGGTAGCCAATCAATTCGTAATCCAAGGATGCGTAGCCTTTCGTAGCAGATTTCAATTTATCGAAATAATCGTAAATGATTTCCCCTAGTGGCAAATGATACACGATGGATACACGGCTTTCATCAATGTATTCCATGCTGATGTATTCCCCGCGTTTGTCTTGTGAAAGTTCCATAATAGCCCCTACATAATCCTTAGGGACGATAGTGGTTGCCTTTACGTATGGCTCTTCTACATAATCAATTTCAGTTGGCGGTGGTAATTTAGCAGGGTTGTCCACTTCGATGACTTCTCCATTTGTTTTGTATACCTTATAGTTTACACTTGGAGCCGTCGTAATCAAGGATAGATTATACTCCCGTTCCAAACGTTCTTGAATGACATCCATGTGTAATAGTCCAAGGAAACCGCAACGGAATCCAAATCCTAGTGCCAAGGATGTTTCTGCTTCGTATTCTAAAGCAGCGTCGTTTAGGTTTAATTTTTCTAAGGCATCACGTAAGTTTTCGTAATCTTTGGAATCTGTTGGGTAAAGACCACAATATACCATGGACACAGCTTTACGGTAACCTGGTAATGGTTCTTCCGCTGGATTATCGGCTTTTGTGATGGTATCCCCTACACGGCAGTCACGAACGTTTTTAATACTTGCTGCTACACAGCCTACAGAGCCACATGGTAATTCTTGGACTGGTAATAAATGCGGTGTAAATACGCCTAATTCAGTGACCTCAAAATCCTTAGAACTGTGCATCATACGGATGGTATCTTTTACTTTCAAAGACCCTTCTTGCACACGCACGTATGCAATGGCACCTTTGTAGGAGTCAAAGCGAGAGTCAAAAATTAAGGCACGTGCTGGTTTATCAGAATGATCTGGTGGAGCAGGAATTTTTTCTACAATCGCTTCTAAGATATCCTGAATACCAATGCCAGACTTAGCACTGGCCAAAATTGCGTCAGATGCATCTAAGCCGATAACGTCTTCGATTTCACGTTTTACACGTTCAGGATCTGCGCTTGGCAAATCAATTTTATTAATGACAGGAATGATTTCCAAATCATGTTCCAATGCTAAATACACATTGGCCAAAGTTTGCGCCTCTACACCTTGTGCAGCATCCACCACCAACAAAGCCCCTTCACAAGCTGCCAAGGAACGGGATACTTCATAACTGAAGTCCACATGACCCGGTGTGTCGATTAAATTTAATGTGTATTCTTGTCCATCTTTTGCAGTGTGCAATAAACGAACGGATTGGGCTTTAATCGTAATGCCCCGTTCCCGTTCTAGGTCCATGGAATCTAAGACTTGGGCTTGCATTTCTCGTTTCGTCAAAGATCCAGTTTCTTCGATTAAACGATCCGCTAGCGTGGACTTACCATGGTCAATATGAGCAATGATACAAAAATTACGAATATGTGATGTACTCATGACTTCCCTTTCTAACAAACAATATCTATTACACCACCACCAAGAACTCGACTACCTTCGTAGAATACGACAGATTGCCCCGGTGTAATGGCGCGTTGTGGTTCCGTAAATTCAACTTTCATAGTACCGTCCTCTGTGAAAGTAACAGTACATGGTGATGGTTTCGCGGCATATCGAATCTTACCTTCTGCTTGTAATGATGTGGGCACAACTCCGTCTAGGAAGTTATAGTTTTTACACAACATTGTGCGAGAAAATAAACTTTCATTAGGACCAACGATAACCTCATTCGTTTCGCCATCTAATTTTACAACATAGAGAGGGTATGCATAGGCAATGCCCAAGCCTTTACGTTGTCCAATTGTATAATTGTATAATCCATTATGCGTACCTAACACCTCACCATTTTCATGGACAATGCGCCCTGATTTAGGTTTCGATTTCGATGTTTTTTCGATGAACCCTTGGTAATTGTGATTCGGCAAGAAACAGATATCTAAGCTATCTGGTTTATCCCATACAGGCAATTCTTTTTCATGAGCCATTTCGCGAGTTTTCGTTTTTGGTTGATTCCCCAAAGGAAAGACTAAATGTTTTAAAATATCTTGGGTTAACGTATACAATACATAACTTTGATCCTTCGTTGGATCGTCACCTTTATGTAATTCATACCGCTGTGCTGCTTCATTGTACATAACCTGCGCATAATGACCTGTCACCATGTGTGTAGCCCCTAAGGATAGGGCACGTTGTAATAACAAATCGAATTTAATATTGCGATTACAGAACACACATGGGTTCGGAGTACGACCGTTAGAATATTCTGTGATGAAATAATCTACCACATTGTCTTTAAAGATGTCTTTCGCATCCACCACATGATGTTCAATACCAAGAAAATCGCACATTTTCTTCGCATCCACCACAGCTTGGGGAATTTCATCTTCCTCCGTGTCGCTTACCCATAAACGCAAGGTAATACCAAATACCTTATACCCTTGTTCTAATAACATTGAAGCGGTTAAAGAACTATCTACGCCACCGCTCATAGCTACTGCATATACTTTGTCCATATTATCTCCTACCATCAAATTGATACATCAAAACAGATTGAAAGTCTGAAGATGTATAATTGAACAAAAAATTATACTTATACATATCACTATATTATACCGTATTTTAAGGAACTATGACAATATTATAAACCTATAATTGGCTTAATTATCCGTTTCTCATAATAAAAAACCACCTACATAAGTAGGTGGTTTTAATGCTTCTCGGTGGGTGTCGCTTACCCCACATCTCAATCCTATTTCTAGTTGTGTAGAGGCCACAAATTTTCTACCTCGAGAAGTTCTTGTAGCTATTCTACCAAAATGTTAGTGATTGGTAAAGCTTTTTTAATACACTATACAGAAAATATCGGTACAATTTTTATCAATAAAACTCAAAGTTAAATTAATCAATACCATATAATGCTTGCTTCATCCTTGCAATCATTATTTGCAATCATTTCTTTGACTTTTATTAAAGCTTTGAAAAAAAATAATTCCGGATAGATTGGATCTAAGCATTCAACCGTAAAGTTGAGAGTTGTTTTATCTACTGAAAATGTCCCATAATCTGTTCCATTATTAGGGTAATAATTATATGTTACCATATTCTCTGTTTCATATTGTTTTTGTAGTCTTACCATTCTGTATAAACCTTTTTATATTTTAGAGCTTTGTAACTTTTCCAACTCTTAAACATTCAGTTATTCATTAAAGCAACAATAAATAATTAGACTTTTCCCAGTTCATCTTCTAATTCTTTTAACTTTTCTCTTGCTTTATTAATATCTTGTTTTACTAAGTTGGCAAACCTTTTAACGATTTCCCATTCATCTTCGTGCAATCGGATTTGATGACCTTGTCTAGCCTCGCTATATCCTTTACGCCACCCAACTTTACGGCCTGCACCTTCTCGTGTTCCACCTCTAGGCATCCTTATCTCCTCTCAGCGTTTTAGTTATGTTATTTTTATAATGCTACTTTACCGAAAGAAGTTCATATAGATAAAAATTATTTTATATCCTCTGCATAATTACCTATTTTAACCCTCCTTAATTTTCACTGCTCTTTTCATATATTCACGGGTTAATGTCTCAATTATAACTATCATCTGATGTATCAATTTTTTCTAACATAAGATTTTAACATATTCTTGTGGCAATTCATCAATACTAGAATAATAGTGACTTCTAGCATCACAGCTTGGTATATAATTATTTTCATACTTTGGATTTAAAATCTTAACTATATGAGCGTCTAATCCTAAGTACACCTTTTCATATATACATTATATCATATTAATAAACTAATTTAGAATACATAACCCTTATCTATGCCCCTTATCACCTTACTATATCTTTATATATAAAAAACCATCTACCTAGGTAAGTGGTTAGTATCCAAACTTTTTAAACATAGCTTCTATTTCAGCTTGATATTTTTCATCCTTTTGTAATCGCTTAAATACATTATCAATTCTTTTTTGACTTTCCCTACACTCTTCTTCAGTTAAGAACCGCTCTGGATAATTATTGAAATCATCAAGATAATCATATTTTATGTTATCTTTACTATTTATTGGTTTGTTAAACATACCGCAACACCCTCTTTGTATTCATTTCTTTTAATACTAAAGCAACAACCTCATGTATTTCTGGTTGTCTGTTATTTATGCTTTTATTATATAAAAAGTCAAACATTCTGCCAAGATAATCCAGATCACCTTTAAGCCCCCTCTATTATTAAAGGACCGCTTCTTGCTACATACTCTTTTGTCAAATCACTATCATCTTTCATGCAACACAAAAGGACGCCTATTTCTAAGCGTCCTTATTCCTATTCTGTTTCTAACATCCGTTTCGCTCGTTCTTTGTCTTTCTTCAAGATTTGAGAAAACTCTCTAATGATTTGCCATTCTTCTTCTGTAGCCCTTAATTGGCGTTGCTTTCTTAGCTCTCCACCTGTTAATGGTCTACCTGCACCTTCTCGTGCTCCGCCTCTTGGCATAATGCCCTCCTACTGAATATTCCAATGTATATAATAAAATCCTATGCTTACATAGACTTTCATATAAATCAGTTAGTTACCCTCTATGTTTCAATATTTCCTCAGCAGCCCCCAAGATTCCTAGCATGGAGTGCTCAAACACAAGTCCGCCTTGCATAAAGATGGTATACGGTGGTCGTACTGGTCCATCTGCGCTCAGTTCGATAGAAGATCCTTGTACAAAGGTTCCACCAGCCATGATGATTTTATCTTCGTAGCCAGGCATATCTCCTGGGATAGGGTGAACATGAGCATCTACAGGGCTGTAGGCTTGCATGCCACGGCAGAAGTATTCCATTTCTTCTGGTCCATGCAAGTTAATAGCTTGGATCAAGTCAAAACGAGGTGCATCGACTTTTGGAAATACTTCATATCCCAATAAGGTTCCCACTGCCGCTGTATAGACCGCTCCTTTCAAGGCTTGTAATACCACATGAGGTGCTAAGAATAATCCTTGGAAGAATAAGCGATATCCAGGTGCGTAGGATCCCATATGGTCACCCAAGCCTGGAGCTGTCAATTGATATCCCACTTGTTCCACTAGGTCATCTCGACCTACCACGTAGCCACCGGTAGGCGCAATACCTCCACCAGCATTTTTAATGAGGGAGCCTGCCATAATATCGGCTCCTACTTCTAGAGGCTCTCTAGTTTCTGTAAATTCACCATAACAATTATCCACAAAGGTTATGGTCTCAGGATTCACTTCTTTTACAGCTTTCACAATGATACCAATGTCTTCTACAGATAAAGGTTCTCGCGTACTATACCCTCTAGATCGTTGGATCACCACCACACGAGTATCTTTTGTAATAGATTGGCGAATGCCCTCTAAATCGTAAGTGTTATTTACCAAAGGAACTTCTTTATAGATGAAACCTTGCTCTGTTAACGATCCTGGCACATGACGTGAGGCACCGATGACGGATTGCATCGTATCGTATGGTTGTCCTACGGCATAGACGAACTCTTTCCCTTTCGATCCATTGCCCAAGATAGCTTGCAAGGTTGTGGCTAATGCATGGGTGCCAGACACGAAATGAGGGCGCACGATGGCACGCTCTCCTTTAAATACGTGAGCAAATACTTCGTCTAGTTTCTCACGACCCACATCATTGTAACCATAGCCACTGGTGCCATTAAAATGATAATCTGAAAGTTGGCACTCTTTAAATGCTTCCAGTACTTTTTTTGTATTATATAACGCCACAGGCTCAAATTTTTTGAACTCTTTTTCAGCTAACTCAAGAGCCTGTTGACGGATTTCTTCTACAGTCATTCTATTCCTTTCTTTAAACTAGCTTGAACTAGTTCCATAGCTTCCTCATAAATGCTTTCTTCACTGCGATTCGGAGTGATAGAAATCCACTGAATATACGGCATCCGTTTATACCACGTAATTTGCCGCTTTGCAAATTGCCGTGTATGTTGTTGGACTAATTCAATAGCCCGTTCTTTCGAATATTCCCTGTGAAAGTAAGGGATAATCTCTTTATATCCAATGCCTTTAAAAGCCTGTGAATCTGGTTTCACACCAGATTGCAAAAGCTGTTCTACTTCCTCGAATAAACCATCTCGAACCATATACTCTACTCGAAGGTTAATCCGTTCGTATAGTTCTTCTCTGGATCGTTCTAAGCCGATTACAGGTCCATGAAAGACTAATCCTTCTTTTGACGGCGTTAATAAGGCATGTCCCTCACCAGCTAAGACACACTCGATCGCACGGTATAAACGATGTTTATCTTGGAATGGTAACGTAAGACCTTCTTTTTCAGCCAATTCATTGGCATAGGCTTGTAAACCTTCTAATCCAGAGGTATCAAAGATGTTATCTAATTCATGGCGCAGACTTTCATTGCGAGGTACATCTAAAAAGTCGTACCCTTCTAGCAAGGATTGCACATACAGCCCTGTCCCACCGGATAAAATGGGGAGCTTACCATTTTTGTTAACGGCATCTATAACAGTGTTAGCTTGTGCATTGAACTCTGCCACACTGTATGAGTCATTAGGCTCGTGGGTATCGATGAAATAGTGAGGAACTCTGTTCAATTCTTCAAGGGTAGGTTTGGCAGTGCCAATGGTCAACCCTTTATAGATTTGGTACGCATCTCCAGATAGTACGGGAGATTGTAAGGTTTCCGCCATCTGCAAGGTAAGGGCTGTTTTTCCCACTGCGGTAGGCCCCAAAATAGTGATTAACTGGTTCATCTTACCTCCTTTCATAGATACCATAGGCAATGGAACTATATTTACCACCCACCATTTCTATGGGTGGAATACCTTTAAATAGACGACTGCTTTTGCGCTCTTTAATGACCAAACGTTTCGATTTTTCCAAGCCGAGTTCTACAATGTCTGGAGATATCTTAGATTCTAGTAAATGACCACGCCACTGCAGAAACTGAGGACTTTCATAAACAGGATTTTCAAACATAGGGTCCAAATAGATAACATCATACCGATTAGGTTCTATCTGTTTTAGGTAATCCTGATAGTTACAAATAACCAATTGAATACGGCGCAACGCCTCTGTTACATTAGGATTTTTATGCTGAAAGTGTCGAAATCCGTAATTTGTAATATACCCTAAGATAGGATGTCCTTCAATAGCCGTATGACGTGTTAACTGTGGACAACCATAGCTGATAACAGCACTATCTGAGCCTAAGCCGGCAGTACAATCTAAAACAGATGTGACCGTTTTATAACCAATAGCTCGCAGCAGGTGGTCTGTATGTCCACGGTCGATTTCTAATAAGCGCAAATGTGCCATAGATAGATGAAATTGATGGGGCATCCCCTCTTTCGTCACAAACGAAGGACCTTCTTTTGTGACTACTAAGGCGCCCACACAATGATGTGCATCTAACAAGTCTTCCACAGACTGGTGCTTTCGTGGCACATAGGGCATTTGTAGGAGTTGACTTAGCTCCTTAGCCTGTTCAATGAGATATGCATTTGTCTTTGAACTTGTGCTAATGAGATACATATTAACTCCGTAAAAATAATTTTCCTAATTCGTCTGGTGTAAACTTAATAATCGTAGGTCGTCCATGAGGACATACATAGGGCTTTTCCGTGTTGAATAAGTCTTGTAATAAAGCATCAATTTGAACTAAATTTAGATTATGGCCTGCTTTAATTGCACCACGACAAGAGGCATAGGCCAACATTTCATGACGTAATTGCGCCGCACTTGGGCTTTGATGATCATGCATGTAGGAAAACACATATTGTAAAATCTCTGGAACTTTGCTTTCAATAATATCCACAGGATGACCATCAATACGTAAGGAAGTGGGTCCTCCTTGGTCTACTTGGAATCCTAAATCTAACAATGCATCTCTCTGTTCTTCCGCCAATGTTAATTCTTCCTCGCTAACATCCATGTGCATAGGCATTAATAATTCTTGCATAGGGATGGACTCGGAAGATTTGCATAGTTTGTCATACCGCACACGTTCATGCGCTGCATGTTGGTCGATAATGTATAAATCGTCACCTTTTTTTGCCAAAATATAGCAAGAGGCTACTTGACCCATAGGCAGTAATCCATGATTGGCCGCTGTTCTACCTACACTAACATGGTTTACAAGGCCTTGGTTATTGTGATCTTGTAAGTCACCTATAGGAACCTTTCCTTCTATATTAGCCCCTTCTGTTTTTAGTACCTCTGTTGATACATTGGAATCCCTATACACAGTTTCCTGCCCCATAGGGTTCATATATGGCTCTACAGAACTTGGCACTAAATTAGGCCGTGATTCACGGATTGCTCTGAACCGATCTTTATCTTCCTGTGTATAACTTTTAGGCACAAAGTTTTCATTCACATCTAGTGATTCGTTAAAGTTACTTTGTTCATACACAGTGCGCTGTGGCACTGTATATCCCTTTTGACGAATCGTATCCACGAGAGCCTCTGTTTTTTCACGTATCACCGTAAATCCTTGAGAACGTCCAGTGAATACTTTATCGTAGTCGATAGCTGTAGCTATCGTTTCTTTTTGATTGTTGGTCACGTGACGCGTAGGATGTTCTAAGGCTTGTAAAATACTGTTATACACTGCTTTAAAAACCGGCTTATCGTCAGAGAATTTTACTTCACTTTTACGTGGATGTACATTGATATCCACCGTTCCTGGTGGCACGACAATTTGTAATACTACTAAAGGATAGCCACCTTTCGGCAATAGGGCGTGGTATGCCGTATCAATAGCCTTGTAGATAGCTTTGTCAGAAATGACACGTTGGTTTACGATCGTAGTCTGCCATTGACGGCTACTTTTTAGCACCGTTGGCTTGCTGACCACACCTTCCACATAAATGCCTTCTGCTTCATAAGCAATAGGAAATACATCTTCACTGATTTTAAATCCGTATAAAGCAGCGATAGTATCCACCATATTTCCATTTCCTGGTGTCATAATGGTAACTCTAGTATCTACAATACATTTAAAGGCTATATGGTTATGGCTAAGAGACAATTTACCAATCATATCTTGAATCTTATTCGCTTCTGTACGAGTAGATTTTAAAAATTTTCTACGTGCAGGGGTGTTATAGAATAAATCTTTCACCTCAATGGAGGTGCCCACCGATGTGCCACATGGATCGCAATCTACCATATGACCACCTTCGATATAAATTCGTGTGCCCATAGTATCCGTTTCCTGACGGGTCCGTAAGGTAAACTTAGATACAGAGGCAATGCTGGCAATCGCTTCACCACGAAAACCTAAAGAGGCAATATCGTATAAATCGTCGGCACTGCGAATTTTACTAGTAGCGTGACGCAATATGGCTAGCCGTGCATCTACTTCGGACATACCGCACCCATTGTCGGTGATACGCATGTATTCGATACCACCTTCTGCAATTTCTACTTCAATAGAAGTAGCCCCTGCATCGATAGCATTTTCTACTAACTCTTTGATAACAGAGGCAGGGCGTTCTACCACTTCGCCAGCTGCTATCTGATTGATAGTCGTTTCATCTAGGACATGAATGGTTGGCATTACTTGCCACCTCCTTGTTTCGCCTCTTCTTGTAAACGATATAATTCACTGATGGCCTCGATGGGTGTCATACTCATAATATCTAGCTTTAATAACTGATCTAGAACAGGTTGTGTAAATAAATCACCACTTCCAAATAGAGGTCCAGTAACACTTGGTTTTTCTTTTTTCTTAGGCATTGGTTCCGATACTACCTTTCCATCTTCCAAATGAGATAGAATTGTGTTAGCTCGATCTAGGACAGCCTTAGGAAGACCTGCCAATTTAGCCACATGGATACCATAACTGCGGTCTGCCCCACCTTTTACAATACGACGCAAAAATAGTACATCATTGCCTTTATCTTTCACAGCTACCGTATAGTTTTTCAGTTTACTATATTGGTCTTCCAGTTCAATCAACTCGTGATAATGAGTGGCGAACAAGCTTTTACAGTGGATGGTTTCACAAATATGCTCCACTACGGCACGAGCAATGCTAAGGCCATCAAAGGTAGAAGTACCACGACCGATTTCATCGAGGATGACTAGACTGTTGCACGTTGCGTGTTCTAAGATATAGGATACTTCTTTCATTTCCACCATGAACGTACTTTGTCCTGTGGAAATATCATCACTGGCACCGACGCGGGTGAAAATTCTATCTACAGGAGCAATGGTGGCTTCTCTAGCAGGAATAAATGAGCCAATCTGCGCCATAATCATGAGCAAAGCCACTTGACGCATATATGTCGATTTACCTGCCATGTTAGGACCTGTGATGAGGATAAACTCTTCTTCGGAATGGTTCAACACCACATCATTAGGAATGAACAATTCCTGTTTCAGCAAGGTTTCAATTACTGGATGACGACCGTCCTTGATGGAAATGGCTCCATTTGTCACGATAGTAGGACATACATATTTATTAGTAAAGGCCACTTCCCCTAAGCTTAAAATGACATCTAATTGTGCAATGCCACGAGCCGTTTCTTGAATTTCTTTAATATTTTCTTTTGCTATTAAGCGCAAGTCTTGGTACAAAGAATATTCCAACTTTTGAATTTGCTCTTTTGCATTGAGCATTTTTATTTCAAATTCTTTGAGCTCTGGCGTTATATAGCGCTCCGCATTGGTTAAGGTTTGTTTACGGATGAAATAATCTGGTACGAGACCTACTTGCCCTTGGGATACTTCAAAATAGTATCCGAATACTTTATTGTATCCTGTTTTAAGACGAATCCCTGTAGCTTGTTTCGCCTCTTCTTCTAAACGATGTAGCCACTCTTGGCTATTGGTAGCCAATGATCGCAATTCATCTAGTTCTGCACTGTATCCATCACGGATGACATGACCATCTTTCAACGCTAACGACGGCTGATCCACGATAGCCCGTGTTAAAAGATCACATAGGTCATCATGGGTGTGAATCATGCTATGACAGTCTTGTAGAATATTAGAGGTACAATGTTGTAATACCTCTTGAATCATCGGTAACACCCGTAACGATTCTCGTAAGGAGGCAAAATCTCTAGGAGACACACTCCCTGTTTCTACACGGCTTAGAATACGTTCAAAATCATAGACAGAAGTTAATAAAGAACGCAGTTGACTACGCATAATGGGGTTGTCGATAGACTCACCTATGCCCATTTGACGGCGTACGATGCGATGGATATCCATTAAAGGATGTTCAATCCACTGTTTCAACATGCGAGCCCCCATAGGGGTTAATGTTTTATCTAGTACATCTAGGAGCGTACCTTTTTTAGATCCATCTCGAACATTTCTGGTAATCTCCAAATGGCGCAAACAAGATGTGTCCAATATCATGCGGTCTCCCACAGATAGTTGGTGCACATAATTAATGTGAGACGTATCTGTTTTAATGACCTCTTCTAAATACAAAATGACGTACCCCAAGGCTTCTAACACGTCTTCTTCTAGCAAGCCAGCATCAGAAAAATGTTCACGACCTTTCAGACGAATACTATCCATAGTTTCTGTAGGCGTGAACGGAGACAAGGCTATGCCTGACATTTGACGTGTTAAAAAGTCTCGAATATTAGTAGGCAATTCATTACTACCAGCTAGGATAAGCTCTTTTGGTTGGTACATAGTGAAAGCATCAAATAAAGAACTTTCACTAGAACTATCCATGCGTTCCCAAATTACTTCGCCAGTAGTAATATCTGTGAACAACACAATGCGCTGCCCCCCTGTTTCATAGGTCAAGGCTAAGAAGTTATTTTCTCCATCTTTTGTTCCATTTTCACTGAGTACGGTGCCTGGTGTGATGACACGGATGACATCACGTTTTACGATGCCCTTTGCCTCTTTAGGATCTTCTACTTGCTCACAGATGGCTACCTTGTAACCTTTACTGATAAGCTTTTCAATATAGGATTCCGCAGAATGGAAAGGAACGCCACACATAGGAGCTTTATCTTCTTCACCCGCATTGCGACCTGTTAAGGTGATATTCAATTCTCGTGATGCGGTAATAGCATCGTCGTAAAAAAGCTCATAAAAGTCACCTAATCGAAAAAATAATAGTTCCTTTTCATAGCGAGCTTTAATACTAAAATACTGCTCCATCATAGGCGTTTGTTTCTTGCCCATTCTGCTAACTCCTTTCTATAATACAGTGCCGTATAATACCCAAGTTTGTCCCTTATCGATGCGTACATTAATAGTGTCTCCCACTTTTAGAGAGTCTTGTTTAGGGAATAGGACCATTTTATTACCGGATGTACGACCAAACCACATATTCTCATCAGTACGACTAGGTCCTTCTACAATGATATCGTACACCTTGCCTTCCATGGCTTGATTCAACTCAAGAGAAATCTCATTTTGCACGTCCATCAAAGCTTGTAAACGAACACGTTTCACTTCCTCTGGCACTTGCTCTTCAAATTCTGCTGCTGGTGTACCAGAACGTTTGGAATAGATGAAAGTAAAGGCCATATCATAGCGTACATCTTTCAATAATTGTAATGTTTGTTGGAAATCTTCCTCTGTTTCCCCTGGGAAACCTACGATAATATCTGTTGTAATAGTAACGCCATCAATTTTTTCACGACAATACTCCAATAAATCTTTATATTTTTCCACAGAATAATGACGATTCATACGTTTTAAAATATTGTCAGATCCAGACTGCACTGGTAAATGCAATTGTGTCACAATATTAGAAGAACGACCTAAGGCATCTACCATGCTTTTCGTCATATCTTGTGGATGGCTTGTCATATAACGAATACGCTCAATACCTGGAATGCCATCTAAGGCATCTACTAAAGTACCAAAATCTGTGCCATCTTTAAAATCCAAACCATAGGAGTTTACGTTTTGTCCCAACAAAGTGATTTCTTTAAAGCCTTTTTCACCTAGTTCACGCACATCTTTCACAATGGCCTCTACTGGACGGCTAATTTCACGGCCCCGCACGTGTGGTACGATACAGTAGGTACAGAACTTATTACAGCCGTTCATAATCGGTACCCACGCAAAGAATGTACCATTTGGTTTCGCCGCCAATTCAGGCAATACTGTATTGTCCATGTCTACATTGACTTGGCGTTTTTTTGTGCGTTGTACTTCTTTTACCATTTCATTGATATGTTGGATATTGTGTGTCCCCAATACAATATCAATGTGAGGTGCTCGTTTGAACATATCCGCTTGGTTCTTCTGTGCCATACAGCCCGTAATCGCAATGATTAAGTTTTTATTCTTTTCTTTCAAATGCTTTAACTCGCCAATACGGCCATAAATTTTATTTTCCGCCGTTTCGCGAACGCAGCAAGTATTTAAAATGATAAGGTCTGCCTCGTTTACTTCTTCTGTAGCGATATAACCAACTGACTCCAATTGATGCGCCAATCGTTCTGAATCACTTTCATTCATTTGACAACCGTATGTATAAATATAGTATGACTTCATATTACTCCTTATGTTTGTATTTCACTTTAGATGGCTCAATGGTGCCACCCACCTTAATGGCTAGTCGTTCTATAGACATGCCTGTAATATATTCAATTTCTTGACGAATAGTCTTTTGCAATGTATCCATGATTTCCTTTACAACAAATCCCAACATCACTGTTACATCTAATTGTAAAATCAATCCATTATTCACTTCTTTACTTTTTTTAATATCCATGCTGCGCACATCTGTCACACCTGGGGATTTCTCGATGCTATTCTTGATCAACGCTTGAATGACTGCATCTTCAAAGACAAGTTTTCCGTAATAACTGAAAGCTGGCCGTATGACGGATTTTTCCCATCCTTCATCCTGCTTCGTAGATAATCTAGTTCTTCGCCAGAAGGATTTAATAGGGTCGATTAAAAAGCCTTTAAAATGAGGCTTTAATTCGACTGACGGAACTGGAATAATGTGTTTGCCTTCTTTCAGACGTGCATGCTGAGCCTTTTCAATATCTTTAGGACTAGCTACATCTTCAATATGAATATAATAAGATGGTCCAGGGATTCCTAAGGCTTTCGTGATTTTTCCAATCATATTTTCCGATGTGCCTAGAATCATAAGACGTTCTGGTTGAATCTCATCCAAGGCTTTTCGTACACTCTCCACCTGTTCTTTATCCTGAAAGATAGCACGTCGAACTGCTTTGATACGATTTTCCTCTTTTTTAGCAGAAAATCCACCAACAATGCGATTATTATGAATTAAAATGCCGTCATCAATGATACATGATGCATGGTGTTCATGTGCTACCACTAATGCTCTATGACTTTTTCCTGTTCCACTAGGTCCAATAAATGCAATGACATCCATAATTCACCTCTTAGGCACCTCGAAGGGCTCTCATAAAATCCGTTACCCAATGCTCATGTATTTCATACTCACCAAGACCGATACTTTCTGGAAATCTACCCTGTATACCATGAAAATCAGACCCTCCAGATATTAATAGCCCTTTTTCTAAAGCTAGATTTTTATATCGTAAGCTATCTTCTACAGTATGGCTCGAATGATATACTTCTACGCCATCGAAGGGCAATGTCAATAATTCATGAACATAGCTTTCATTGCCCACCTGTATAGGGTGCGCTAATACAGCAATGCCACCTGCACGATGAATGAGATCTATGGCCTCACGTGGCGAATATTTTTCTTTTGGTACAAAGCAAGGTCCATTGGGGTGTAATATAGTTTCAAATGCTTCACCAACTGTTTTGACATAACCATGAGCAATTAACAGTTGTGCAATATGCGGGCGCCCAAAAGACACATCATCTGTAAATGTATCAACTAACTCTTGATGAGAAATAGCATAACCTGCTTCTACACATTTATCTAACATTTTATGAATTCTTGAACGACGTACCTCTTTAAAATGCGTAATATACTCCTGTATTTCAGGATAGTCTAATGAAAATTGATAACCTAATACATGTACTTCTTTTTCTTTATAATAGGTACTAAATTCACAACCATGAAACAATTCTATTCCCGCTGTATCCTCAGCTGTTAACTGTGTATATGCGCCTACTTCATC
Organism: Veillonella sp. CHU110; assembly: GCF_003992255.1. Classification (NCBI taxonomy): domain Bacteria; kingdom Bacillati; phylum Bacillota; class Negativicutes; order Veillonellales; family Veillonellaceae; genus Veillonella; species Veillonella sp. CHU110. The sequence goes on from NZ_RQVA01000004.1 coordinate 79,985, forward strand.
ATGATCAGTAATTGATAAAGCATGAATTTGTTGTTGTTTAGCTAATGCAAGTAAATCTTTAGGCACGTATGTACCGTCAGAAACATTAGTATGCATATGGAAATCGACTAGCATAGACTCTCCTTTCCTCAAATATGTATATACATCATTTTATTATACCATAGAAGATTATAAATCCTGTAATCTATCGCAACTGTTCCTTCATTCGTCGCTGAATATCCCGCTTTGCATCGCGTTCAGCCATATCTTGTCGTTTATCGTAATTCTTCTTGCCCGTTACAAGGCCTACTGTTACCTTTACATAGCCATGACTATAGTGAAAGTTCAAAGGTATCAAAGAGTATCCTTTTTCTTTCACTTGTCCTAATAATTTATGGATTTCTCGTTTATGCATAAGCAATTTACGAGTCCGTTCTGGTTCATGATTAAATTGATTGCCTTGTTCATACTTACTAATATGCACTTGATAAAGGAATAGCTCGCCATTCTCTATTCTGCAAAAACTGTCTTTTAAATTAATGCGACCAGCACGGATAGACTTCACTTCTGTTCCTGTCAAGGCTATGCCAGCTTCATAGGTTTCATGAATATGAAAGTCATGTCTAGCTTTTCGATTATCTACTATGAGTGAATTTCCTTCTTTCGCCATTATCGTTTCCTCTTTTTCTTCCTACGTTCTTGTGATTTCCGTTTCTTAATGGTTTCGTAAAATGGTTTCTTCTCTTTTTTAGAGGTTGTATCTAATTTACGAAGCATAGTCTCTACTGCCTCTGTAGCATTTGTATTGGGAGTAAATCTTACTTTTGTAGTATCTCTTTTACCATGATGGCTATCATCTTGTTTATACTTTTTACTACGACCTTGTATGGTTGGTATCTTATTACCATTACTATATTTACTCGTGTTAGTAGTATCACGTCGTTGGATACGTCGCAAATATCCGTCAATATAGGCCACTTCACCCATAACAAAATCAATTTGACATGTTTCTGGATCTGCCTTCACTACTGTTACGGTAACAGGTGTGCCAAGGTGGTATTCCATACCAGTTCGTCTACCATACGCCATATAATGTGGCTCATCAAAGACATAATGATCATCGTCCATCAAATTAAACGGAACTAATCCATCAACACCATTATCTAATTCTACAAAGATCCCAAAGGCGGTTATAGAACTCACATGTCCTTCGAAGCTTTCGCCAATATATTGAGACATATATTGGACTTTTTTCATATCTAATGTATCTCGTTCAGCTTCTGTAGCTACTTGTTCTCTTTCAGAACAATGAGCAGCACCATTAGTTATATAATTCGCATCTGCAATGGGAGCCCATCGTTTTGCTTTACCTTCCAATACATATCGCAATAATCTATGCACCATCAAATCAGGATACCTACGAATAGGAGATGTAAAGTGAGTATAAATAAGTGATGCCAAGCCAAAATGTCCCACATTTTGTGAACTATATTTCGCTTGCTGCATGGACCGTAGCACCATAATTTGAGCAACTGGCTCAATCTCTGTTCCACTGACAGATTGTAATAGGTGTTCAATATGGCATGGTTCCACTTGATCAGGTAGTCTTACAGGGTATCCCGCATGATGTAACACGGTAACTAATTGTTCTAATTTTGTATCCTTAGGTTCTTCATGTATACGATACACAGAGGTATCTAATCGTTCACTTAAAAATGTGGCTACTGTCTCATTAGCCAATAGCATGCATTGTTCAATCAATTTTTCAGCAATAGTCCGTTCTTTTTTTACAATGCGTTGTGGGACACCGCTGTCATTTAGTAATACCTTATATTCTGGGAAATCAAAACTAATCGCTCCTGCTTGTTGACGCATTTTCATCAATTGATATGCCAATGTTTCCAATGTACGTATCATACCCATGAGTGGCATCAAATCATCAGGAATCACATGTTCTTCTAATGCTAAATAAATTTCCTTATAACTACAACGACGTGTAATATGAATGATAGATGGCTTAATAGTGTATTGTACCACCTTACCGTTTGGGTCCACTTCCATAATACAAGACATCGCATAGCGATCTTCTTTGGCTTGTAATGAACAGATGCCATTGGATAACTCCACAGGTAGCATAGGAATCACACGGTCTACTAAATAGACGCTAGTACCACGTTTATAGGCCTCTCGATCAATGGCTGACCCTACAGGCACATAATGGCTAACATCAGCAATATGTACACCTAATTCAATATTGCCACTCTCTAATATTTTGGCATGTACAGCATCATCTAAATCTTTTGCATCTTCTCCATCAATCGTTACCATCTGGATATGTCGTAGATCCAGCCGATGAGCGTCACTTTCTACTGTGAAAGAAATTTGACCTGCTTCTTCTTGTACCTCTCTGGAAAATTCCTTGGGCAAATCATAAGTAGCCATTACCGACAATACATCAAGATCTGGTGTAGAACTATCTCCTACAATTTCAACAATTTTACCTTCTGCTTTACGATGCAATTCTGGCCAAGATGTAAGTTCAACTACTACGGTAGCACCACTTCTTGCATCCATGCTTACGTCTAACGGAATATAAATATCCTGTCCCAATCGTTCATTATGAGGAATGACAAAACCACTTTGTCTATGGCGTTCATAAATCCCTACCACACGATTCGTATTTCTTGTGATGACACGTAGGATAACTCCTTCTGCTTTTTTTTCACTTGATCCCTTACGTGTAATTTTATATTCCACTACATCATCATGCATGGCTGTTCCTTCACAGCCATTAGGAATAAAGATGTCAGACAAAGCATCTTCTGAAGGAATCACAAATCCAAATCCTTTTTTGCTTCCTTTATATACTCCCGTTAAACGGGGATCATCCATTTTATTATAGTGAGCATATTCTCCATCTTGTATCATAATAAATCCTTCTTGCTCTAATTGATATAAAATGGAAAAATATTCTTCTATTTCCTCCCCTTTGTATCCTAATATGTAAGGTACATCCTCAATATGATAGGATTCAGGGGATATTTCTTTAAAAAAGTCTAATATTTCTTCTCTCATAACACCTCTTATAGTCCATAAAAAAAACCTACCATAGGGTAGGCTTTCTCATGTATTAATACGAACTTAGTACTAAATCTAGGCCTAAGCTAACTAATATAAATAATGTTGCTAAAATCACTGTGCAGCGGGATAAGAAACCATCTACACCACGTTCTTTTCCTCCGAATACAGAGTCAGCAGCACCAGATACAGCACCACCCATGCCAGCACTCTTACCAGATTGTGCCACAACAACTACAATCAATAGAATAGAAATAAGAATTTCTACAACCATTAAAAAATCTCTCATAAAAAACATCCTTTCTATATCATCTGTCCTGACTAAAGTATACTTCCATTTTTTTCTTAACTCTTTGTAATGCATTGTCTATGGATTTAACTGAACGATTTTGTTCTTCTGCTATTTCCTGATAGGATTTTGCATCCATATATCCACGCAAGACGTCCCATTCTAAAGGACTTAATACAGCTTCCATCACTTCTTTAATTAATCGATATTGTTCTCGATTAATAACAACTTCTTCGGGATCTAAGTTTTTTTCTGTTTCTAACACTTCCATCAAAGTTCGTTCAGAATCATCAAAGGCTGGTTTATTAAGTGAGATATAAGAGTTGAGAGGCATATGTTTTTGCCGATTGGCACCTTTAATAGCCGATATGATTTGTCGAGTAATACATAATTCAGCAAAAGCTTTAAAGTTCACTTGATGCCCTGGCTCAAAATCACGCGTCGCTTTGTATAAACCAATCATTCCTTCTTGGATAATGTCTTCACGATCAGCCCCCATGAGAAAGTAGCTTCTAGCTTTTGAACGAACAAAATTTTTATAACGCTGCACAATATAATCAGAAGCAAAATGATTATTTTCCTTTTGATAAATCGAGACAACTTCTTCATCAGTTAATGAAGTAAATCGCTCAAATTCAGATACTGCTTCAGTTTCATAGGACATGTGATTCCTCCTGATACGTAGTACTAGAAATGATACTTTATAGTATACACTATCTCTATAAAAATGTACATATTACATTTGACTTTCACAGAATATATCTATATAATTATAAGACAATAATTACATATGGGGACGTAAAGGTTTCGACAGGTATGGATGTATCTTAGAAAGCGAGCTGGTGTCTCACTCGACCATAAATCAGTGAAACTTAAATTAAACGCAGAAGAAAATTTTGCATTAGCTGCATAAGCTACGTCACACCTTCTCTCGCCCGTGGAGAGGGATGTGGCGTCAAACTACGGGCTAGCTAGTTCTATCTGCTCAATTAGAGCTAGTTAAATCTCATGAGCTAGGATAGCTTAGGTTGTTGGTGTCCAAACACTATCCGAAATTTAAAACATCAACTGCGCTCGGAGAGGTCTAGGGGGCAACATGTCTGGACAGGGGTTCGACTCCCCTCGTCTCCACCACAATACTAAATAAAATAACCGCTTATTCATAAGTGTTCGCAAGTGTTCGCGAATACGATGAATAAGCGGTTTTTGTTATTTTTATTTCTTTTTTATGTTCGTAAGTGTTCGTATAGTTTAGGTGATTTTGCCAATTCAAACTAGAATATATGACGTACTCCGACTTTAACTTGCCAGTTTTGTTGTACTCGATCACGTGTGGATCGTTGCGCTTCAACATACACCTGTTCTGTCTTAGCTCGATTCATATAGGAGAATCCTAAGCCGTAAGTGAACCAATGACCTTTGTAAGAAAGCTGCTGTGTACTGCTTTCATTAAATGTAATGGTTCTATTACCGAGGAATTCTTTTTCATACATCACTTTCACATATGGATTCCAGGCAGTGCCAGATGCCTTATCCACACCTGCCCGTACTCCGATGCGACCGACTAGACTATGCATAGATCCTAATTGACTATGTAATCCATTGGATATATCCATGCTATATCCTTTGCTAGCTTCGTACGTAAGTTGTGCCTCTGGTTGTATAAATAGACCTTCACCATCTTTGCCAGATCTGTACATCCGTTTTCCCAGTTCCACAGATGCAAGGAAAGAGTTTGCATGCATAGTGGTTGATCGTAAGGCTTCGTTAGAATAGTTAACCAAGTAGAACTCACCACGAGAACGTCTCACTTTACCCACTACATCAACATACACATTGGTATCCTTGTACAATCTCGTGGAATAGAAACCAAGCTCAGTGCCTGATACCTGTGCATGTCCTTGGTATTCAGTAAGTGTTCCTTTCGACTGCATCATGCCTACAGTAAATCCACTGTAGTGAATCCATGTATCTCTCGGATGTATCCAATTGTAACCACCTTTGAGTCCCCAGTATCGTTGTTGATAACCACCACGTTCGGAAGATGTAAACTTGCCATTCGTATAGTTAGCCCATACCGTATTAGAGCGTTCCACATCTTTATGAAGATGAATTTCACCTAAGCGTTGTACCAATGTTTCCGTATTGCCTAAGTGTAAATTATATATTAGGCTATCAAATTGAATGGTCGAGTCTGCCCCTGGTGTCAATTTCCTCTTACCATCGTCCTCATAAGGGAATAGATACCAGTTATTTACATTTGCATCATTAATAGAAACAACTTTCGAATCCGTAGGTCTGCCCAGTGTATATAGGTAGGCCCCTTTTTCAATAACCGCTTTTGGAAGACTAGGCTTTTTATCATCTGTAGGAACCGCTACATGATTATCTTCATTAAGTAATGAGAATACCGCCTTATGATCCTCTACCTTGCCTAGACTTTCTACTAATTTCAACACTTCTGTGCCCGTCGATTTAGAATTTGCCATATTTTGGAAATGAATGCCATGTTCCCCTTCACTACTGGACTTAATGGTGAGTTTGTCAGTATCACCTGACCCCACATTGCCAGCCATATGGAGTACACCACCCGTTCCTGCTAAGGTATCTACAGTTAAATTGAGAGGTACCTCTGTATCACCAAATCGGACTTCTCCCGCATTAGATAGGTCCAATCGATTGATGTTGGAGTTATCAGTCATTTCCCAATAATTGCCACCATCTACGTTCACATGTATGTTACCAGTACCATTGTTGTCCGCTTTGCCAATGAGATAGGAGTCCTTCGTTAATAAATTGACATCAACTGTCCCACCATTGTTAGCAAATATATTACCGACTATGGTTGTCGTATCCTTACCGGACACAGTAATACTCGTATGTTTACCACCTGCAGCTAAGGCAGGATCTGTTGGATTACTATCAATGTTTAACTTTTTATTGAACGTTATGGTATTCGCGTTCGTATCACCGTCTGCCTCAGTTTTCGCCAGTACACCTACTTTCGTGTTTCCGTTACCACGCATCACAATCGATACATCCCCATTGAAAGTAGTATTCGTGATATTATTTGCATCTTTATGTATTTGCGAGATACCAGTTCCGGAACCTTCTGTATCTACTTTAATTGATAACGATGAATCTGCATCGGAGGTTATGGTTGTACCTGCGCCCGAATTCGCTTTATCTTTCTCAATGCGTATGCCATATCCATTGGCTAATGCCTCAGTGACAATGCTGTTCTTTCCTTTCCAATGAATGGAGTTACTTCCAGCACCAGCGTTTCTAGCGCTCATCAGATTCATTCCATAGGCGTAAGCCCCTTTTGTAGTGATATTCGTAGTATCTAAGGTTACTGTATTAGTTCCCTGATTCTCATCGCGCATATCAATACTTCTAGCCACAAAGTTAGAGGCAGTATTCACATCACTATGAGTGAGCTTCAATGTATTTTCACCATTTACAGCGCTCATTTTTACCCCATATACCCATGGTTTTCCAGCAGACGTAGAATCTGTAGTGACAGTTGTATTCTGTAGATCTACCAAGTTTTTACTACGTTTTTTATCGGAATTGGCTGCATCTGTTGTATCACTCATGCTAGAGTTTACGTCAATGCCATAGACTGCATCTTTACCAGTAGTATAAATGTTGTTCTTTGCACCGGAAAGGGTGATTCGATTTTCTCCGTGAGAATCAGCATTGATATACATACCCCATACAGTGCGACCAGTGCTCTTTGTAATGAAATCCGTATTAGCCTTCAAATTAAACTCGGAAAAACCATGATTGGAGGTAGCCGAATTGAACTGTAAAGTATAATTCGTATTATTCACGGATTCATTCGTGATGGTAGATACGAAATTCTTACCTTCTTTTGATGATACATGAAAACCACCATTAATATTCACATTCGACAAAAAGCGCATTTCTGTATCCGTATTGCCTGAGATATGACTTGTCACATTTCCATCAAAGGTAAGGCTAGATCCGCCTGTTTCTGCATCGATAGTATCCTTAGTGGAGACAGTGCGATACCGATTTTCTCCTCTATTTTCAGAACGAAACGCTGCAATCTCCAAATTATTTGTGGTTGACTCTGTATGCATGGTCAGCTCATCATGAAAATGCACGAGAGATTCCCCCCCTTGATTCGTTTGTAGAAAGAAATTATTTACGCGTTTTTCATAGGATTGTAAATTTCCTGGATTAATCGTTTGTGCGCGGGTATCCATAGTCACTTTCTTTAAAAAGTTCACAGTAGATACTGGCTTCGTCACTTCACTCGAACCTTGTCCGACTACTGTTACCACATTGAACATAGGATAAAAGTTTCCATGATATGTTTTATGGGTTATAACATTGAAATTTGTATTCGCATCAAAATTAAGAATCGTTTCTGACCGATCAACCAGCTTACTGTTTGAGTTATACACGTGTACCCCATTTTGCCAATCTATGGATGTACCATCATCAACATGAATGAAATGAATCGTCCCATCCGATGCTATTGTCGTTTCCGTAGTGGGTTTCGTCCGAATGTCATTGGGATACGTCATATTTCGATTCGTAATAATTTCATTAACTGTATCGCCGTTCTTTATATACTTAGTTTTCGTCCCTAAGATAGTTCCATCAGCATACTTATACTCATACTTAATGTTTGTAGCACTATTTTCAGTAATGGTGCCCCCATTCTTAGCTAAAGTCTCATCGAGGGAAATCGTATCTACCGTTTTCCAATCATTTCGAGTTACCGTGTCTACAGTAAAGCCTTCCCCTCTAGCTAATAAAGGAACTGCCGCCAATACTAGTAATGCTAAATGTTTATGTTTCACACGTATTCTCCTCTCTTTTTTGAATCTATGTGTCCAACCTAGGTTAAAGTTATCTTCATTCTACTCCTTTTTTATGACTTTATCTAGTTAAAATGTACACTTTTCATGTTATATGACTAAATAGTATACGTATACTTTCGCTTTTGAGTATATTGGTTTCTATAAATACACATTCTTTCCTCTTTTACCTATGACAAAACGACTCATCAAGGTATCCTCGATGAGTCGTTCTCTCTAATTCTATGTAGTTCAATGTGTGCAATTAAATGCTATATCCATCTTTCAACAGACGAAGTAATTCTTGTACAGAGGTAGTTACCTCATCAATTTTCACCGTGCTTGTAGAACCATCTTTACGAACACGTAATTCAACTTCACCAGATTCGATGGTATTTTTGCTCACTGTGATGCGTACAGGGTAACCGATAAGGTCGGCATCTTTAAATTTAACACCTGCACGATCTTTACGATCATCCAATAAGACATCAACGCCAGCTTGTTTCATCTCTTTATACAAACGTTCGCTCACTTCCATTAAGGCCTCATCTTTCGCATTAATTGGAACGATAACAACCTCGAATGGAGCAATCGCTACTGGCCAGATGATACCATTTTCATCATAGCTTTGTTCAATAGCAGCCGCCAATGTACGGCCTACACCGATACCATAACAACCCATTTGGAATGGCGTTGGGCGACCACCTTGGTTCAATACTGTGGCATTCATAGATTCGGAGTACTTCGTACCCAATTTGAACACTTGACCTACCTCGATACCTTTGTCGATGCGAAGTTGACCACCGCATTTAGGGCATGGATCATCAAGAGTAATCAAGCGGATTGGTGCCACGATTATGTCATCTACATTGAAATCACGCTTAGGGTTGATATTGATATAATGAGCATCTGCTGTATTAGCACCGCCACATACATTATGTAAATTCATCACTGTTTCATCCACTACAATGGCGAACTCTTCTGATTGGGAAAGACCTACAGGGCTAATGAACCCAGCTGTTAATCCTACACGAGCTAAGTCTTCTGGGGTTGCCATTTCTGGCTCAATGCCACCTTCTACAGCACGTTGTACAGCAATTTCATTCACTTCATGGTCACCGCGAACGATGGCAAGAATCACTTTACCTTCAATGTTGTAGACTACTGCTTTAATTGTTTTTTTCAATGGCAATTGCAACATATCCGCTACCGCTTGAATTGATTTAGCATCTGGTGTAGATACTGTTTCCAATTCTTTAACTTCTTCTGCATTCACTTCTAATGCTTTTGGTTGGCCAATTTCAATATTCGCCGCATAATCACATTTCGTACAGTGGATCACATCTGCCTCACCAGATTCCGCCAAAGCCATGAACTCAAAGCTGCCAGAACCGCCAATAGCACCATTATCTGCTTCTACAGGTTTACACGTTAATCCACAACGTTTGAAAATGTTCGTATATGCTTCATACATATCCCAGAAAGATTTGCTCATACCTTCTTCATCGATATCAAAGGAGTAGGCATCCTTCATAATAAATTCACGGCTACGCATCAATCCATAGCGTGGACGGCGTTCATCTCGATATTTATTTTGAATTTGATATAAACTCAAAGGTAATTGGCGATAGGAATTCACTTCTCCACGCACTAGATTAGTTACCATTTCTTCATGAGTTGGTCCTAGACAATATTCACGGCCATGACGATCAGAAATACGCATCATTTCAGCACCATACGCAGCCCAACGACCAGATTCTTCCCATAATTCACTAGGTTGAAGAATTGGCATCATGATTTCTTGGCTGTTAATAGCTGCCATTTCCTCACGGATGATTTCATTAATTTTATGAATACTGCGCCATGCTAATGGTAAATAGGTATATAAACCACCAGCTACTTTACGAACAAAGCCAGCGCGCAACATTAATTGTTGACTAATTACATCAGCATCGGATGGCATTTCACGTAATGTTGGTGCATATAAGCGACTTGCTAACATAACATACTCCTTTATATTTCTACTTTTCTTCTAACGTTAAAAGATATTGATCGATTTCAGCAAACAAGGTATCTACTAATTCTTGTTCAGGTACAGTTTTTAGTACTTTTCCTTTTCGGAAAATGATACCTTGTCCATTCCCACCAGCAATACCAAAATCTGCTTCTCGTGCCTCTCCTGGACCGTTAACGACACAACCCATAACAGCCACACGGATTGGTGCTTTGATAGATTTCAATCGCTCTTCCACAATATCTGCCATATTAAATAGGTTCACTTGGCATCGTCCACAAGTAGGACAAGATATCATCATAGCACCAAAGGTACGAAGTTCCAAAGAGCTTAAAATAGTTTTGGCTACTTCTACCTCATGGATCGGATCTCCAGTTAGAGATACACGGATTGTATCACCAATACCATCTGCTAACAGCGTTCCAATACCAATAGAAGACTTAATAGTACCTTGTTTAATAGTCCCTGCTTCTGTGACACCTAAATGCAATGGATATGGTATTTTACTAGATAGTTTACGATACGCCTCAATCATTAAAGGCACATCTGTAGCTTTAATGGAAACTTTCATTTGATCGTACTCTAAAGATTCCAGAATGCGAATGTGTTCCAAAGCGGTCTCTACCATACCATCAGCTGTAGGATGCCCTCCGTGAGCCTCTAATACATGTTGTGGTAAGGACCCCGCATTGACACCAATTCTGATAGGAATCAATTTAGGTTTAGCTTTTTCTACGACTTTTACCACATTATCGATACTACCTATATTACCTGGGTTTATGCGAAGCCCATCAATCCCACTGTCAATAGCTTGTAACGCTAAGCGATAGTCAAAATGGATATCTGCAATCAAAGGGATCATAGCGCGCTCTTTAATATCTTTAATAGCTTTGGCTGCCGCCATATCAGGAACGGCTAGACGAACTAATTCACATCCTGCTGTAGCAAGTCGATTAATTTCTTCAATAGATTGCTCTACTTTTACAGGGTTCGTGGTAATCATAGATTGAATGCTGACTGGTGCATGATTTCCAATATGTACGGTACCCACTTGAATGCCTTTTGTTGGTTTACGTTCTATCATAGTATACCTCTAAAATAATCGTAGAATATCTTGGAATGTAGAATATACAAACACTAATAATAATAACCCTACACCAGTCATTTGGATGTATTGTAACGCTTTTTCTGGCAACTTACGACCCGTAATACCTTCTAGGATTAACAATACTAAATGTCCACCATCCAATACTGGAATTGGCAATAGATTGATAACACCTAGATTTAAACTTAGTAAAGCCGTAAATAAGAGCAAACTAATAAAACCATGTTGAGCCACTTGACCAGCCATTTGTGCAACCCCGATTGGACCCGCAACATCACCTTTACTATGACCTGTTACAATATTCCATAATCCTTGTAACATTTCCATAATGGTAGACCCTGTATGTGTCACAGCATATACGGCGGATTCACCTATACCGTACTGTTTTACATCCATTACTGGATTAATACCAATCACAGCTCTATCTCCAGATTCACGAGGAATCACTGTAGTAGAAATGATTTCACCTTTTCTATCAAGTGTAACAGATACTACATGATTACTATGACCTTGCAAAGACTGGCTTATATCTTTCCACTCTTGAATAGACTGTCCATTAATAGTTAAAATTTTATCACCTTGTTGGATACCAGCCTCTGCCGCTGGGTTTCCAGCAAAAGTATCGCCAATCACTGGCTCATGCGACGGCACTGTTGTTCCATGAAAAGCAAAGATACAAAAATAGATAACAATAGCTAACAAAAAATTAAATGTAGCACCAGCAGCAATAACTATGAATCGTTGCCATACCGGTTTGTTATTAAATCCTCGTTCTCCCACATCTTCAGATGGATCCATACCTGCAATTTTATTGAATCCACCTAGAGGTAACAGGCGGATCGAATACAATGTCTCGCCTTTTTGTTTTTGAATTACATTGGGACCAATACCGATGGCAAATTCATCTACACGCATGCCACAGGCTTTGGCTGTTAGAAAGTGTCCTAATTCATGAATCATAACAATAACACCGAATACGAAGACAGCTCCTAATATAGTAATTAACATGCACTTCTCCTTTGTATTTCTTTCGTAGCTTCTAATCTAGCCCATGCATCCATAGAGAGTACATCTTCAATCGATGTAGGTACACTATTATTCATACGACTAAGAACAGTAGAAACTATCTCATATATATGTCCATAGGTAATCTTTCCATCCAGCAATGCATACACAGCCATTTCATTAGCTGCATTGAATACAGCTGGTGCATAACCGCCTTCTTTCCCTACTGTGAAAGCCAATCGAAGAGCTGGAAAATCATCCCAACGAGGTGCCATAAACTGGAGGTCCAATCCCTTGGTAAACTCTAAATGTTCCATTTGTAATGGATACCGTTTTGGGTAGGTCATTGCGTATTGAATCGGTTCTCGCATATCTGGATTCCCTAATTGTGCCAATATAGCTCCATCTTTCATTTGAATCATAGAATGCACAATACTTTGTGGATGTACCACGACATCAATACGATCATAATCGAAGTTAAATAACCAATGCGCTTCAATGACTTCTAACCCTTTATTAAATAGAGTGGCAGAATCAATCGTAATCTTACTTCCCATATTCCAAGTTGGATGAGCTAAACAATCCTTGGCTGTGGCTCCATAGAGATCTTCCGATTTCCAATTACGTAAAGCGCCACCTGAGGCTGTGACAATTAATTTCTCAACATTATTTCTATCTTGTCCTTCTAAACATTGAAAAATCGCACTATGCTCACTATCAATAGGTAGTATAGAAACACCGTATTGTTCGGCTGCTTCTGTAATTAAAGAGCCACAAGCTACTAACGTTTCTTTATTGGCAAGTCCAATTGTCTTCTTTGCTCGAATCGCAGCCATTGTGGGTTCAATACCTGCTGCCCCTACAACGGCAGTCACTACCATCGTTGCTTCTGGCAAAGTAGCGGCTATAGACAAAGCTTCTTTACCACTGACAATTTCTGTAGCTCCTTTATAGCGTTCTTTCAATATAGCATAGGCTTGTTCATCTACAACACCAGCTATAGTCGGCTGAAACTCTGCAATTTGCTTTTCCAATAAATCAATATTGCGATGCGTGACTAAAGCAACTACTTTAAATTGATCTGGATGTTGACGAACTACATCTAAGGTTTGTGTTCCAATAGAACCCGTAGAGCCCAAGATACTAATCGCTTTCATATAAGCCTCCCTAAGAGCTAATCATTACAGCATAAGAATATATGCCAATACTAATGGTGTCGCAAATAATACACTGTCGAATCGGTCCAATACACCACCATGACCTGGCAAGACACTGCCAGAATCTTTTTTATTGGCCAATCGTTTCAACTTAGATTCAAATAAGTCGCCTAGTGGAGCCATAATACCTACAATAATACCGATACCAGTACCTATTGTGGTAGGTAATCCTAGACATATAGATCCAATCCATCCTGTAAGAACACAGCCGATAAATCCGCCGATAAATCCTTCTAAGGTTTTATTAGGACTAATATCCGGCACTATACGTCTAGAGCCCCATTTCTTGCCTACAAAATATGCAAATGTATCACTCGCCCATATAGATAATAAAAGCAACCAAATAACAGACTCTCCAAATGAAGACTGTCCTGCATAATATGTAGTATTCTTATATATTTGAGTATCACGAATCGCCATCAATGCCACGAAACCACTGGTCACATAGAGAATTCCACTCACCGTAGCACATATAGATTGTATACTTACTTTAGAATTACCAAATGTATAGAAAACTCCCAAACCTAATATAATTCCAATGGCAAAGAATAATGCCAGTGCATATTGGCCAAATAGTAATGATCCGCACACTAAAACTACATATATGAGCCCCCATATAGGTAAGACTTTAACTTTCATATGTCTACACAAAGACCCAAATTCTACCCAACCTATGAATGCCAAAATAGACATCATCAAATTGAAGATAAACCCTCCATATGAAATGGCTATTGCCAATACTACAATACCTATCAAGGCTGTTATAAGGCGAGTTTTTAACATATTATTTCTCCTCTTTTAAACCACCAAATCTACGCTCCCTTTGTTGGTATGCATAGATAGCTTCTTCCAACACTGCCGGGGTAAAGTCTGGCCAATGTAATGGGGTAAACCAAAATTCCGCATATGCCAACTGCCATAATAGAAAATTACTAATGCGTGCATCATTGCTTGGCCGAATTAATAGGTCTACACGATCAAATTCTTGTGTATCTAAATAAGAAGAAATCAATACTTCATTAATATCATCTTCACTGAGTTTACCTTTAGCAATATCCTGAGTGATACGCTTCATCGCTCTTGTGAGCTCATCTCTTCCCCCATAGTTAATAGCTAGTTGCAAGGTAATCCCTTTATTATTTGCAGTTAATGCTTCTGATTCATGAATGATGTCTTGCAATTCAGAAGAAAGCTTTGAAATATCCCCAATAAATCGAATTCTAACTCCTTCGGCATGCATTCTCTTAACATTAGATAGTAAATATTCTTTTATAAGTGCCATTAATAGGCTAACTTCTTCTTCTGGTCGCTTCCAGTTTTCAGTAGAAAACCCATATACCGTTAAGGCTTTTACCCCAAAGCCTTGTGCAGCTTTTACTATATCCTTAAGGACTTCAGCTCCTGCTCGATGGCCCATACTGCGCGGCATACCACGTCGTTTTGCCCAACGCCCATTTCCATCCATAATAATGGCAATATGATTAGGAATATTTGTAGGATCGATAGTCTGGGGCTCTTTATGTTTAGTTTTCTTCCATAAGTTTTTTAGCATACTGTACCTCATTCGACTGCACCACATACGACTTTGCCACATGACTGGCTACCATAGGATGAAAGAGAACAATCTCCCATATACCATCCAATACTATGACTCGGCCTACATAACATTCTTCGGAAGAAACGGAAAAGAATCGATTATAGTTCTTTTCTATTTTTGTAGTAAAAGGGATAGAGGCAGCCTGCAAAAGAGACTGTGCAAGCTGCCATGGAAATCCCAAAATTGATGTATGTTCCATTATACAGACATAACATCCTTTTCTTTTGTATCACGAAGTTCATCAATTACTTTGATTTTTTTATCAGTCAATTTTTGAACTTGCTCTTGTCCATCTTTTGACACGTCTTCAGTAATTGTTTTCGCTTTTTCTTCTTTTTTAATTGCATCATTAGCATCACGACGAATATTGCGGATTGCAACTTTTGCATCTTCTGCTTTTTTGCTTACTACTTTTACTAATTCTTTACGACGCTCTTCCGTTAATTGTGGAATTGCTAAGCGAATAGAATCACCATCGTTATTAGGGTTTAATCCTAAATCAGATGTCAAAATTGCTTTTTCAATTGCACCAATCATAGTTTTATCCCATGGTGCAATTAAAATCATACGTGGATCTGGAGCAGACACATTAGCAACTTGATTAACAGGAGTAGGAGCTCCGTAATAATCTACCATCACAGAATCCAACAAGGATGTGTGAGCACGACCTGTACGTATATTAGCAAATTCATGCTTTAAAGCTTCAATTGTTTTATCCATACGCGCTTCTTCGCGAGTAATAATCTCTTTAATTTCCATTAGTATCACCTTTTATTTTACGATAGTACCGATAGCTTCTCCTTTAGCAGCACGTGTAATATTGCCAGGAATATCCATACTAAACACAACGATTGGAATATTATTATCTTTACATAACGTAGTAGACGTAGAATCCATGACTTTCAACTCTTTACTAATCACATCCATATACGTTAATTCATCAAATTTCACTGCATTAGGGTTTGTTTTTGGATCAGAGTCATATACACCATCAGCAAATTTTTTCGCCATTAAAATTGCATCAGCTTCAATTTCTGCAGCCCGTAAAGCGGCTGTTGTATCTGTAGAGAAATACGGATTGCCTGTACCTGCAGCAAAGATCACAATACGACCTTTTTCTAAATGACGAATAGCACGACGACGAATATATGGTTCAGCTACTTCTTGCATTTCAATCGCAGTTTGAACGCGTGTCGCTACACCTGCATTTTCAAGAGCGTCTTGTAATGCAATTGCATTCATTACTGTGGCAATCATCCCCATATAATCTGCAGAAGCTCGGTCCATACCTTTAGCACTGCCAGATAGGCCACGCCAAATATTACCACCACCTACAACGATTGCAATTTCAATACCACTTTCTTTGGACAGTTCTGCAATTTCTTGTGCCAATGGTTCTACTACTTGTGGATTGATACCAAACCCTTGATCTCCTGCTAAAGCTTCACCACTTAGTTTTAATACGATACGTTTGAATTTACGTTCACTCATGACCTTCTCCTTATGACGCTTCTAACAAATAATTCAAAAATAAGAGAACACTCGCGGTGTTCTCTTATCTCCGTACTTATTTACCTACAGTAGCCATAACTTCTGCAACGAAATCGTCTTGTTTCTTTTCGATACCTTCGCCTAAAGCATAGCGAACATAACGACGTACGTTAATGTTTTCACCGATTTTAGCGATTGCTTCATTAATCATAGCTTGTACAGTTTTTTCACCGTCTTTAATGAAAACTTGTTCTAATAGGCAGTTTTCTTTATAGAATTTTTCAACGCGACCAGCCACCATTTTTTCAAGAACTGCTTCTGGTTTTGGTTTACGGCCAGCTTTTACATCTTCTTCAGCTTCTACTTTAGCTTGTTCCATCAATACTGTTTTTTCGTGTTCGATTACGTCAGCTGGAACGTCTTCACGTTTTAAGTATGTTGGATTAGCAGCTGCGATTTGCATAGCAACATCTTTGCAAAGAGCTTGGAAGTCATCAGTTTTAGCAACGAAGTCTGTTTCACAGTTAACTTCTACTAATACACCGATACGTCCGCCGCCATGAATGTAAGATGCAACAACACCTTCTGCCGCAATACGACCAGCTTTCTTAGCTGCCGCTGCTAAACCTTTTTCACGAAGGAAGTCTACTGCTTTTTGGATATCGCCATCAACTTCTACCAATGCTTTTTTTGCATCCATCATACCTGCGCCAGTCATGTCGCGTAATTCTTTTACTAAAGCTGCTGTAATTTGAGCCATGATTTTTCCTCCTACAGATAATTAAGGTAAGACCTTAGTCTTACCTTAATTTTACACCGTTATTACTTATTTATCAATTAAGACTATGTCTATTTATATTGTTAAATAATGATCTAAGACAATTATGCTTCTTCAGAAGCGCTTTCTGTACCGAATGCGTCTTGTTCACCTTGGCGACCTTCTAATACAGCGTCAGCCATTTTACCAGCTAATAATTTAACTGCACGAATTGCATCATCATTTGCTGGAATTGGGAAATCAACTTCGTCAGGATCACAGTTAGTATCTACTGTTGCAACAACAGGAATACCTAGTTTTTTAGCTTCTGCGATAGCAATTTTTTCTTTTTTAGGGTCAACCACGAAAAGAGCACCTGGCATATTAGGCATATCTTTGATACCGCCAAGATATTTTTCCAATTTTTCCCACTCATGACGAAGACGAATTACTTCTTTTTTAGGAAGAACTTCGAAAGTTCCATCTTCAGCCATTTTTTCTAATTGTTTTAAACGTTTAATACGAGCTTCGATAGTTTTGAAGTTAGTCAACATACCGCCCAACCAACGTTCGTTAACGAAGAACATATTAGCACGAAGAGCTTCTTCTTTAATAGCTTCTTGAGCTTGTTTTTTAGTACCTACGAAAAGGATTGTTTTACCTTCTTGAGCTACACTGCGTAAGAAGTCATATGCTTCTTCAACTTTTTTCACAGTTTTTTGTAGGTCAATGATATAAATACCATTGCGCTCAGTGAAGATGAATTTAGCCATTTTAGGATTCCATCTTCTTGTTTGATGTCCGAAATGAACACCTGCTTCTAATAATTGTTTTAATGATACTACTGCCATTTTGGCACCTCCTGTTAAAAAACCTCCGCAACTCTCATCCCTCAGCAAACGCGAAATTGCGCACAGAACTGTTAGTCTAGTTGCGTGTGTATTCATACTTGGTTAGTATAGCATAAAATGTGGGGTGAAAGCAAGCATAAAATAGCCAACTCTTGTCCATTATCCAAACATCAAGCACTCATTAGGGACATATTTAACATCAATTTATAGGATACACGAAAAATACCCAATCTAAAAACTTAGATTAGGTATTCTATAGTCGTGTCCCATGAAGTTATAGATCATAGGAATACATCCCTTTAGTATTATTCTGTAATTTGTACTGGCACAACAGTAGTTGATTGTTTTGTTATTACATTGCCTACTCGTTTCGGTACCACATTGTTTTCTTGTGCTCGGTACACTGATTGATTCACTTGCGCCGGTACTACCGTCGTTGTGTGTTTGAACTCTGTATTGCCTGTGCGTTTGGGTACTACTGTATCACTTTGTGCTGCTTGTGTAGATACTTTCACAGTCGATTCTAATCCTGTGTGTTGTACGCGAGCTTGAGACCAAACGGCGCCCATTACACTAGATGTACTAATAATTGCCACTAATATTGCCATAATAAATTGTTTCATTGTATTCTCCTTGTATAACTTATATATCTTAAATTCTATCACTCAATCTATATCTATATCCTTCGATATGCTTATATGGTAACATAGGTCTAAAGATACTACAAGGGAATTTATAAACCATAATCATTCTTTTTTACGATAGACATATTGCAATTATGATATAGTTCTATGCCACTTTGAAATAATGATTCAGTTTAGCAAATTTCATTATAACAGTTTCCATTGTTTCATCATACACCTCATACAGCCACTCTCCTCAAATGTTACTCTCATATATACGCACTAGTTGCATTATACACAAACATATTTACTATCTAAATAATACATCAATCACATTAACTTAATCAATTCGCCTATACAACAAAACAACCAACTCTCTACAAGAGTTGGTTGTTTCTTTTCCTCATTTATAATATATCAATTTTCTCTCCCTCTAAGGCTTTATTAATGCTCCGTACGGCACAGAATTTACCGCACATACTGCAGGCTTCTTTATGTCCTTCTTCTGGAGCACGACTTTCACGGATACGACGTGCTTTTTCTGGGTCTAATGCCACTGCATATTGCGCTTCCCAATCAAGTTTTTGACGTGCTTCCGCCATTCGATCATCACGTTCTCTCGCATTCGGAATCCCTTTAGCAATATCTGCTGCATGAGCTGCAATTTTGAAAGCCATAATTCCTTCTTTCACATCGTTTTCATCAGGTAAAGCCAAATGTTCTGCTGGTGTCACATAACAGAGGAACGCAGCTCCATGCATTGCTGCCACAGCACCACCGATGGCTGCCGTAATATGGTCGTAACCTGGTGCAATATCTGTCACCAATGGGCCTAATACATAAAATGGAGCTCCATCACAAATTGTTTGTTGTACTTCCATATTAGCTTGTACCTGATTCAATGGCACATGACCTGGACCTTCTACCAAGACTTGTACACCACGTTCACGAGCTCTTTTTGTTAATTCCCCAAGACGAACAAGTTCTTCGATTTGACAAATATCTGTAGCATCCGCCAAACAACCAGGACGGCATGCATCGCCAAGGGAAATAGTCATATCATATTCTGCACAGATTTCTAAGATTTCATCGTAGTATTCATAGAATGGGTTTTCTTGCCCTGTCATAGACATCCAAGCAAATACTAAACTGCCACCACGGCTGACAATATTTAATTTACGTTTATGACGCTTAATCTGTTCCACAGTATGCTGCGTAATCCCACAGTGTAATGTTACAAAGTCTACCCCATCTTCTGCATGCAGGCGAATCGTAGAAATAAAATCCTCTGCTGTCAATTCGCCTAAATCTTTTTGATGGTGAATCACACTATCGTAAATAGGAACTGTGCCGATCATAACAGGACATTCTTTCGTCAACAATCGACGAAAGATACGTGTATCACCATGAGTAGATAAATCCATAATAGATTCAGCCCCTAAGGCTACCGCATGATTCACTTTTTTCATTTCTTCTTCGTAATCTGTGCAGTCTTTTGATGTACCTAAATTGACATTAATTTTTGTACGTAAAGCTTGTCCTATACCCTCAGGTTGTAAAGAAGTATGATGTTTATTACATGGTATTGTAACATGTCCCTTTGCCACCAAATCCCGTAACACTTCAACATCCATGTTTTCTTTTTTTGCCACTACTTTCATTGCATCGGTGATAATTCCTTTTTGGGCTGCTTGCATTTGTGTGTAAAACATAAAGGCTCCTTTCACTACAAAGGAGCCTATCGGTATTTTATAAAAAAGGGTATCGATACATATATCGATACCCACATAGCTGTCTGCGTGCTTCCTACGCGGGCATGATCCCGATCAGGTCAAAAGGTCAGGTACTTATAGCCCTTTCTCAGCCTATCTCATAGGCTCCCTTGCAATCCTAAATTATATTGTAATCATAGTATATCATAATTATCTTATAGTGAGAATATAGAATAAATATTATTTAAAATATATACATCCTACAATCCTAATAAGCATATTAATTAAAATTGGTCTATAGTATGACCATTTACTCATACACCACTTTCAAAAATAATATAACCTATGCAAAAATAATGATTGTAATGATAATTATTATAGATTACAATAAAAATAACCCTATGGGTTGCGTTTTAATGTGTATTTGGAGGTATATTATGCAACAAGCATGGAAAGACTTCAATACAGGTGTATGGGATAAATCCGTGGACGTACGCGATTTTATCCAACGAAACTATGTGCCTTATGTAGGCGATGATTCTTTTCTAGTAGGTCCTACAGAACGAACTACTAGACTTTGGCAACGGGTATTGGATTTATATGAGGAAGAACGACAAAAAGGTTCTGTCATCGATGCAGATACTGATGTAGCAACTCATATTACGGCACATGCCCCTGGATATATTATTAAAGAAGATGAACAAATTGTAGGTCTTCAAACTGATTATCCTTTAAAACGTGCCATGTTCCCTTATGGTGGTTTACGAACTGCTAAAAGTGCTATCGAAGAGTATGGTTACAAAATGGATCCAACTCTTGAAAGCTTCTTTAAAACTCATCGTAAGACACACAATGATGGTGTATTTGATGTATATACACCTGAGATGAGAGCTGCTCGCTCTGCTCACATTATTACGGGCCTACCTGACGCGTATAGTCGCGGCCGAATTATCGGTGATTATCGCCGCGTAGCCTTATATGGTATTGATTATTTGATCAAAGACAAAGAAGATCAATTCAACATCACCATGGGCGATATGATGCCAGATGTCATTCGTGACCGCGAAGAAATTCGAGATCAAATCCGTTCTTTAAAAGAGTTAAAAGAAATGGCTGCGTCCTACGGATTTGACATCTCCAAACCTGCTACCGATGTAAAAGAAGCGATCCAATGGCTATACTTTGGCTATTTAGGTGCTATCAAAGAACAAAACGGTGCAGCTATGTCCATCGGACGTAACTCCACTTTCTTGGACATCTATGCAGAACGTGATTTGAAATCTGGTAAATATACAGAAGAACAAATCCAAGAAATGGTGGATCACTTTATTATGAAATTGCGCATGGTTCGTTTCGCACGTATCCATGAATACAACAATTTATTTACAGGTGACCCTGTGTGGACAACTGAGTCTATCGGTGGTATGGGTACTGATGGACGTACATTAGTGTCTAAAACTGCATTCCGTATTTTACATACGTTGCAAAATCTTGGTCCTGCTCCAGAGCCAAACTTGACAGTACTTTGGTCCCCTTCCCTCCCTGAAGGATTTAAAAAGTTCTGTGCGAAGCTCTCTATTGCAACATCTTCTATTCAATATGAAAATGATGAAATCATGCGCCCTAACTCTGGCGATGATTATGCGATCGCTTGCTGCGTATCTCCAATGCGTATTGGTAAAGAAATGCAATTCTTTGGTGCTCGCTGTAACTTGGCAAAAGCATTACTTTACGCAATTAATGGTGGCGTAGATGAAAAGCTGAAAAAACAAGTAGGTCCAAAATTCCGCCCTATTACTTCAGAATACCTTGACTTCGACGAAGTCATGGAACGATTTGAAGATATGACGGAATGGTTAGCTGGTGTCTATGTGAATGCCTTGAACATCATTCATTATATGCATGATAAATATGCTTATGAAAAATTGGAAATGGCATTGCATGACCGCAAAGTGACACGTTGGTTTGCTACAGGTATCGCTGGACTTTCCGTAGTAGCCGATTCTCTATCTGCTATTAAACATGCGAAAGTAAAACCAATTCGTGATGAAAATGGTATTGCTGTAGACTTTGAAATCGAAGGTGACTTCCCTAAATATGGTAATGATGATGACCGGGTAGACCAATTAGCTGCCACTGTGGTATCTGGATTTATGAATAAAATTCGTAAACATCCTACCTATCGTCAATCTGTACCAACTATGTCACTCTTAACGATTACATCAAATGTGGTATACGGCAATGCCACTGGTGCTACACCTGATGGACGTAAAGCGGGTATTCCATTTGCTCCAGGTGCGAACCCTATGCACGGACGCGATGAACATGGCGCAATTTCTTCCTTAGCATCCGTTGCTAAAATGCCATGGCGAGATTGTTGCGATGGTATTTCTAATACCTTCTCCATCATCCCAGATTCCCTTGGTAAATCTGGCGAGTCGATGGTAACATTAGGCGACCTAGATTTAGACTTAGACCTAGGCAATATTGAACATGCCTTGGCAGATGGTTGCGAAAATCTAGCGTGCCGTGAACCTAATATTACAATTCCTGAAGAAAAGGAGTAACTATGACAAACGAACAACAAGTAGATAATTTAGTACAGTTATTAGACGGCTACAGCAAAAAAGGTGGCCATCACTTAAACGTAAACGTATTCAATCGTGAAACATTGCTAGATGCGCAAAAACATCCAGAATTGTATCCACAATTGACAATTCGCGTTTCTGGCTATGCTGTACATTTCAACAAATTGACGAAAGCACAACAAGACGAAGTTATTTCTCGTACTTTCCATCAATCCATGTAATCTAGTATGGTAGGTCGTATTCATTCCATTGAGACTATGGGAACCGTCGATGGACCGGGCATGCGATTTGTCCTCTTCCTTCAAGGTTGCCCATTGCGATGTGCCTATTGCCACAATCCAGACACTTGGGATCCCTCAACGTATGCCCAAGAAATGACTGTGGCAGATGTGTGGACACAATTTGAAAGGAATCGAGACTTTTATATCACTGGTGGCATCACTGTTACTGGTGGCGAAGCATTGTTGCAACTCCCTTTTATTATCGAACTCTTTACCTTATTCAAGGAAAAGGGAATTCATACTTGTCTCGACACAAGTGGGATTTGCTACACACAAGAACAGGCTAGTGAGTACGAAAAGCTTCTTTCCGTTACAGATTTAGTCATTCTTGATGTGAAAGAGATCGATTCCTCTATACACGAAACACTAACCGGCAAACCTAATGATGCAGTCCTAGCGTTCGCTCAATTTGTAGACGCTCATGGAACAGATTTTTGGGTGCGCCACGTGGTAGTCCCAACCATCACAGATAATCGCGATCGCTGGTATCGGCTTGGTTTCTTTCTAGGTGCCTTCAAACATTTGAAAGCCGTAGATTGTTTACCGTACCACGTCATGGGGGTGAATAAGTATGAAAGTCTTGGAATCTCCTATCGCTTAGATGGAATTCCTCCCCTCTCAAAAGCTGACGCACAGCGTGCACTCCGCGTTGTCCTATCAGGAATTCGCGACTACCGCAGACGGTTGTGGTGTCCTATTGCAGATGCTCCACAATCGTAAGCTCATACAAATACTTTTCTTGATTTTTATAAAAGCGCACTATCCTTTGTGGATGGTGCGCTTTTTTCTGTTCATATGCTGATATTCATTTCTTATGGATAGCTTTTACATATTAGATAAATAGTTGTATAATGAGGGAGTATTATTTCAGACTATCTAGCTATGATTTAAGGTTCAAGTGAATCCTATGCGCACTACTGCACCATCATAGTCTTTTGTATCTAAAGTTAGGAGGTATTTCATGGCATCGTCGTACATGCTACAATTACACCTTGGCCCTGTTGAGACGGTCATACTTTCACTCATTGCATTCTTAGTAGGTACTTTGTTACACAAGCACGTCTCTTTCCTACATCGCTGGGCGATCCCCGTGCCAGCTATCGGTGGACTTGCCGTGGCATTTCTTGTTTTTCTATTACAAGTATCTGGACTTATCTTAATTACCTTGGACAAGGCTGTTCTCGTTCCTGCTATGGTGGCATTCTTCGCCACTATGGGGCTAGTAGCGCCCGTACAAATTTGTACATCCTCTCTAAAAGCTATCCCTCGTTATTGGGGCATGAGTACCTTACTGGTGATTATGCAAATCTGCATTGGCTTAGGACTAGCGAGTCTATTTGGATTAGACAAACACTACGCTATTTTATTAGGATCTTTATCTCTTGAAAGTAGCTACTCTTTTGTATCTGCTTTAGGTCATGATTTAGGAAATGCCTTAAATGGTGAGACTGTAGCACATGGTATCATTGCATTCACTACCATTATCGGTGTATTCATCGGTGGTCCTATGGGACAATATTTAATCGAGAAATTCAATCGCTATGAAACAGCACCTCCTCCACCAGATTCACCAGCACCGACACCGGTTGGGATTATCGTCAACTTATTGTTGGTTCTAATCTGTGTCAGCATAGGCATCGGCGGTTCTCACTATTTATTAGATACCTTTGGCTTGCATATTCCTACGTTCATCGTATCCATGTTATTGGCCATTGCTATCCGTAATGGTGGCGATGCCATGGGCCAAACTTTTATCAATTCCAAAGCCATTGCCTTGTTTAGCCAAATTAGTATTACTATCTTCTTAACCACTGTGTTCATGAGCGTACCTGTGATCGCATTAAATTCTTTGACTGGACCTATGCTTGCAATTCTAGTTGTACAAGTCATTGCTATTATCCTGTTTACACGATTTATTGTATTCCCTGTACTCTGTAAAGATTACGACGGCGTTGTCATCGGCGCTGCCCTCCTTGGCCACGGCTTAGGCATCACACCAAACACAGTAGCAACTATCGCTACCCTCGGTGGTCGCTATAGAAAATCTGTAAAAGCTTTCTTAGTTGTTCCTATTACAGCCACAGTATTAATCAATGTGTTTGGTATACCTATTCTACATTGGATCATGCAGTTCTATTGGTAAATATATAATATAAAATCCCCAATCCATTCACTGGACTGGGGATTTTTTATTATAAGAATAAATTAATGATTTCTACACCAATTAATCCACATACGGCAATGACTGTTTCCACCATACACCAAGATCGTAACGTTTGTTTTACAGATAATCCAAAAAACTCTTTGAATAGCCAGAATCCTGGGTCATTTGGTGGGCTAAAGAATACAGAACCAGCGCCTACTGCGATTACCATCAACTCAGGACTTACACCTGTTAATGGAATCAACGGTGCCACGATACCGCCAGCTGTCATAGCTGCCACTGTAGCAGAGCCTACAGCAATACGAATCACCACAGCAATTAACCAAGCTAATACTAATGGAGATACATTCACTTGCATTACAAGTTCACCGATATAGGTACCCACACCACTATCGATCAATACTTGTTTTAAAGCTCCACCAGCACCTACAACGAATAGAATCATAGCTACTGTTAAAATCGCTTTTTCGGAAGTAGCCATAATATCTTTCATAGATTTGCCACGAGCAAATCCAAACGTATAGAAAGCAATAATAATAGAAATTGTCAACGCTACAGAAGGATCACCAATAAAGTTAAGAATTACCATAATACTAGATGTTTTTGGTAGATTCATCATTTTACCGATTGCTGTAGCAGCCATCAAGATAACTGGCACTAAAGCAGTAAAAATAGAAACTCCAAAAGATGGCATTTCATCTTCTGTAAAATCTTTATCATTGTGAAGACCTTCAGGGATATCTGTTTTGATGTCTTTCACAGTGTTATACAACAATGGGCCTGCCAAAATAACGGTAGGAATACCGATTAAAATACCATACACCAAGGTTAATCCAATATCTGCATTGAATAATACAGAAATCGCTGTTGGACCTGGATGCGGAGGCAAGAAACCATGTGTTACAGATAAGGCAGCTACCATTGGCATACCTACCTCTAACAATGGGATATCTGCAGATTTAGCAATGGTAAAGATTAAAGGAATTAATAAGACGAAACCGATTTCATAGAATAAAGCAATACCTACAATGAATCCAGTTAAACATACGGCCCATCTTACATTATTACGACCAAACATGTTGATCAAGGTAGTAGCAATACGTTGTGCTCCACCGCTATCGGCCATCAATTTACCTAAAATAGCGCCAAAACCTACTACGATTGTTAAACTACCTAAGGTAGCTCCTAAGCCTTTTTGGATAGTTGGGAAAATCTTATCGAGTGGTAATCCCTCCCCAAAGGCTAATAATACACAGACCAATAGCAATGATAAAAAGCTATTCATCTTTACTTTTACGATTAGGAAAAATAGTAAAATAATTCCTAATGCAAGAATGATTAATGGCATCTCTAATCTCCTTTCAAATTATAAACGACTAAATGGATGTTCCTTTTGGAACTGAACAAGACGTGCCAAATCGTCCTTCATATGGATATACAAACTTTCATAAATAGAGAAAAGTTCTTCATATACAGCTTGATGTTGCTCCTTAGGGTGATAGATACATTCAGGCTGTACTAGCTCTGCTGTATCCTTAATGTCTGACAAAGTTCCATCAGAAATAAACCCTAACACAGCGGCGCCAAAGGAGGCACCTTCACTATTATTTGGTAAGGTGATATGTTCACCGAATATATCACTCATAATTTGTACCCATAACTCAGATTTAGTGAAAGAACCACTAATGCGGATATCTTTCACCTCTTCAAACTCACGTAATGCATCAAGAACAAATCGTAAGCTATAACAAATACCTTCCATTGTGGCGCGAATCATGTAAGAGCGACTATGATTTAAGGATAAGCCTACGAATGCACCACGCAAATCAGAGTTCCAGTAAGGAGCTCGTTCACCCGTAAAATATGGCATCAATAGCAAGCCACCAGATCCAGCTGGTACATGTCTTGCTTTCATAGTCATTAAATCATAAGGATCCACCGATAATTGTTCCATTTGTGAACCATGATAATGCAGAATTCGATCACGCATCCAACGCAAAATCATGCCACCATTGTTGATAGCTCCACCAGCCACCCACATGGTATCTGTTAAATTATAGCACCAGGTACGACCTTTAGGATCCATCTGTGGCTTTTCTGTAAGCATGCGTATAGCACCAGAGGTACCTATCGTAGCACTTAACTGTCCTTTAGAAACAGCACCAATACCAACATTTACCAACACTCCATCAGTAGCACCGATGACAACTGGCGTATTCACAGGTAATCCTAAGCGCTCTGCTACGCCTGCTACTAGCTTACCACTATAGGTTGTGGATACTACCTTAGGCAGTTGTTCTTCTTGAATACCTACATAGTCTAAAATTTCAGAATCCCAAGATTCTGTGAAGGCATTAAATAAACCAGAACTAGAGGCCACAGATTTATCCGTTACCCACTCTCCTGTCATCAATCGGAACATATAATCTTTGATAGATCCAATATGAGCCATACGAGCAAAGATTTCAGGCTGATTTTCTTTAACCCATATGATTTTAGCCAATGGATACGACGCGTGTAACGGACAGCCTGTTCTAAAGTAGAATTGTTTACACTGCTCGTCTTGTTCCATGCGGTGCACAATATTGGAACTTCTGCTATCCGCCCAGGTTATCATATTCCCTAATAAATCAAACTGTTCATCTTGAGGAATAAAACTATGCATCACAGAGCTCAAAGCAATTCCGGATATAGTGACTAATTTATATTGTAACTCTTTTACTACGCCAGCGATAACTTCTTCTGCAGCATCATAAATTTGTTGAGGATTTTGCTCTGCTCGATCATACTGTGGTGTTTCTAATGGATAGAAAGCATCTCGTACAGCTACTGATTTACCTTGTGCTGTGTATGCCATGGCACGTACACCTGTGGTTCCCACATCAACGCCTATCCATACTGCTTCTCTAACTTCTGACATATCATAACTCCTATTATCCAAATAAATTCATTTGTTCATCTTCTGGCAAGTCCTGCAAACACCCTAACTCTACCATACGGTTCGCTATGGTCTGTGACATCTTCGTTCGCCGTCGCAGATCCTTAATCGATAAGAAGTCTGCTTTTTCTCGCTCTTCTACGATCAAATCTGCCACTTTTTCACCCAAACTATCCACAGCCACAAACGGAGGTAATAAAGAAGTTTCATCTTTAATCGCAAATCGTCTAGAGGCAGATGTAGCTAACTCTACATTTGCAAAATGATATCCCCTTTGTTTCATTTCCAAGGATACCTCTAAGGCTGAAATTAAATCTTTTTCCTTTGGAGATGCTTCATACTTAGCCTCTAATGCCTTTAATCGTTTAAACTCTCGTTGCTGTTCTTCTAAAGAACCCATCATAATTTTCAAGTCAAATGCTTTCGCACGAATCGAAAAATACGATGCATAAAAAGCCAATGGATAGTTGATCTTATACCAAGCAATGCGGAATGCCATCATTACATACGCAACAGCATGGGCTCTTGGGAATAAATAGGAAATCTTTTTACAAGAAGCAATAAACCACTCTGGTACATTGGCGGCACGCATTTGATCTTCATAATCTGTTTGTGATACACCTTCTTTATTTCGCTTCTCTATGCCTTTACCTTTACGCACATTTTCCATAACAGAAAAGGCTACGTTATCAGCTACACCATGATTGCGCAAAAAGTTCATAATATCATCACGAGTAGAAATGGCTTCATTCAGTTTACAGGTACCTGTTTTAATTAGTGTTTGCGCATTATCCACCCATACATTGGTCCCATGAGAGAATCCAGATATACGAACTAGATCAGAAAACGTTTGTGGCTTTGAATCTTCCAACATGGCCCGTACGAATCCTGTTCCTGATTCTGGCACAGCCAACGTTGCTACTTTGTCACCTTGTAATTGTGCAGGGGTTAAGCCTAATGCTTTCGTAGAGGAAAACAAACTCAATGTATCAGGGTCATCGAAAGGAATACTCGTAGAAGGCACCCCTGTCATATCTTCTAACATCCTGATGATGGTAGGATCATCATGGCCCAATATATCAAGTTTAGTCATACGACCTTCAATCGAGTGATAATCAAAATGGGTTGTTATAATACCACTTTCTTTTTTATTAGCCGGATATTGGACAGGCGTAAAATGATGTACATCCATGTCTCGAGGACAAACCATAATCCCCCCTGGATGTTGCCCAGTTGTATTCTTTACTTTCGTAAATCCTGTAGACAAACGTTCAATAAAAGCGCGACGTTTTTGTAAGTCATTGGCTTCTGCATATTTAAATGTATATCCTACAGCTGTTTTATCTGCGATCGTACCAATGGTTCCCGCTCTAAAGACATTGTCGCGTCCAAAAAGCTCTTCTGTGTATTTATGTGCACGTCCCTGATAATCTCCAGAAAAGTTCAAGTCAATATCAGGCACTTTGTCTCCATGGAACCCCATGAAAATAGCAAATGGAATATCATGTCCATTCGCTATGAGTGGTGTGCCACATTCTGGGCACTCTCTGCGTGGTAAATCAAATCCCCCAGCGTATTCCCCTTTTAGATAAAACTCACTCCATTTGCAATGAGGACACACATAATGTGGCTCCAATGGGTTTACTTCTGTAATATCAGCCATGGTAGCTACAAAAGAAGAACCTACGGAACCACGAGAACCAACTAAATATCCATCATCTAATGATTTTTTTACTAATTTATGGGCAATATAATACAACACACCAAAGCCATTGCCAATAATACTTTTTAATTCATAATCTAACCGATCCTGTACTGTTTTCGGTAATGGGTCTCCATAGATAGACTTAGCTTTTGCATAGCACATATCTTCAAGAGCTTTATCTGCGCCTTCAATTTTAGGCGAATAGGTGCCATTAGGAATTGGCACTATATGTTCAATACGATCATTAATTGCTCTTGTATTGGTCACAACCACTTCATAAGCAATGTCTTCCCCCAAATAAGAAAATTCCTGCAGCATTTCTTCTGTTGTACGCATGTGCATACAAGGCTTATCTTTTACATCTTTTATATCACAAGCCGTTAGCATAATTTCACGGTATTGTTTATCTTCTGGATGTAAATAGTGTACATTTCCCGTGGCAGCCACCGGTATTTGTAAAGCATGACCTATGTCAACGATGCGACGATTGATTGCTTTCAAATCTTCTTCTGTTTTCAATAGGCCTAGCTTTATAAATTCTTTATAGTATTCATGAGGTTGAATTTCTAAATAGTCATAAAATCTAGCAATATCCTGTAGCTCTTCATCAGATGCTCCATGTGCGATCGCTTGTATTAATTCTCCTTTTTTACAAGCAGATCCTAGAATGATGCCTTCTCTGTGATCAAGAATGACTTCTCGAGGTAGCCGAGGATATTCGTCAAAATAATTCAAATGACTACTGGATATCATTTTATACAGGTTGCGAAGGCCTACCATATTTTTAGCTAATATAATAATATGGTTAGGTGTTTTTTGGTCTTCTTGGTCTATTAAATATCCTTCCACCCCATAAAGAATTTTAACTCCTTTTTCAGCGGCATAAGCTTGTGCTTCTGGAAACGCTTGTACGACACCGTGATCTGTAATGGCTACAGCGGGATGGCCCCACTCCTTAGCTAGGCTAACGATATCTTTCACCGCTACAAGAGCATTTTTGTCAGACATTTTTGTATGTAAATGTAATTCTACTCGTGTTTCTTCATGATTTTCAGTGCGTACTTCTATAGATTCTGATGGAATCGGTCGGACAGACTCCATATCCAATACATAATCCTTTACATACTCTTCATCATAGATGACCTCTCCTTTAATCTGAACTTTTTTAGCAGATTTTAGGATTTTAAAAAGTTGTGGTCCATCTTCAGAGGCTCTCGTAAATCGTTTCACACACAAACTGTTGTGATCATCTACCAGATGCCCCGTAATCAAATAGCGTTTTTTGGGCTCTTCACCTTTTTCACGAGCTTTTTGTACAGCTTTACTATCTTCCTTAGGTCGTAACTCACGAATGTCTAAATTGTGAAAGGATCCAGATACTACGATAATTTCACCGGTTCTAACAAAAAAATCATTTGTTGTATGCGTATCTGGCTCATCAAATGCTTGTCCCAATAGCATCCCCTCATCAGTACTAGTTTTTTTTCTACGCTGAGGGTAAGAAGATGTAGATTCAACCTGCACCACTGGAATTGGCTTATCTCGTACAACCGGATCTTCATATAAGTTATCTAAATATGCTGAAGATTCTACCTCACCTTGACAATCGAGATACATGTCCATTTCATCTAGATACTGGTCATAGGCATCTAAATTAAAGTTTTCAGGAGCACCAATCTCTATATCATGAGTCATCGTATTCCATTCAGTTTGTACTGGTAGAATACAATAGCCATTATCTGTCTCCACCAGCTTACAATCCTGTACTATCGATGCATATACGTCTTGTATGTGTAAACTCATCATTTCATCGGTAGGATTGGAACGATCAATATGCAGTTGTCCATCTTTTATAAACAAGTAAAAGTCAGCTTGACCTTTTCCTTTTCGTACCAAATGATATCGTTTCATACTACCTCAATTATGCTTTATCGCTTATTGTTTTCGCTCTTTTTAGGCTGCTCTTTTCCCTTTGTTTGAGACCCCTCTTGTTTCTGATCTTCTTTCGCCTCTTTCACATCTTTTTGCTTAGGTTTACCAGCTTTCACCACAACAGATTCTACTGGTTCATAGTAAGAGTTAAATGTATACGTAGCTGTACGACCATCACCATAGGTAATTGTTCTAGTCGTATCTACAGAGATTCCTGCATGTCCTGCTGATTCCACAACATCTTCTGTGGCATTAGGATCTACGCGTTCTATCACTTGATTTGGAACTGTACGTTCATTACTTTTCGTAATAGACACAGACTGCGGAACATCCTCTTTAGCTCCTAATATTGAAATTTTCACATATCCATTACCTTCTTCGGTAATCACATAAATAGGATGTGAGTATGGGTTTTTAAATTTAAAGTCAATATACCCCCATGCTACTGTCGCATCAAGGCCTACTGGGATATAGGATACTGGAGCAAAATGTGTATCTCTTTCTACAATATCCATACCTGCCAATAAAGCACTATTGAACAAAGTAGAACTGATTTGACAAATACCTCCACCAATACCAGGCACTAGACGTCCTCCAACAAACACAGGCGCATCATCATAGCCAGCTTCTGCAGTTCTCTCACCTACGACTTCATTAAAGGAGAATACACCACCTGCTGGTATATACGTTTGATGAATTTTTTGTCCTGCTAAGTGAATATTATGAGCACGATTGGTATTGGAACTATCAAAGTGAGTCGTATATGTCCCTAATACATTGGTAATACTCTCTAAATCTTTATCTTGAATTGTAGGCTGTGCAGCTTCGTTGATAACAAGATCCAATGTTTCTACATTTCCTTCTTGTAACTGTTCTTGCAATCGTTTAATAGTAGCTGGAATATCTAATTTACGTCCTACTTTTGCAGAATGATGGACAATTTTATCACCCTCTAAAGTAATTGTCGCATTTGATCCTGTTTCACCCATAGATTTTGCATATTCTAACAGGTAATTTTCAACCGTAGGTCCATCCATTTTATATCGTATAGGCAAGTTTTTTGCACCCACTATGGCTTGCATCCGATGCCATACATACTCACTTATATTAGATTCATAGCCATGATCAATACTATCAGTCAAGGTCCCTACTATATCTACGGTAATCCCCAACTCACGCAAACTCATAGTTTTCTTTGCGCCATTTGAATCTACAATTGTGATGGATTTAGTGTTAGCTTCCGATTCAACTTGTTTAATATATTGTTCTACATCTTCACGGGATTGATTAGATATAGAATGCCCATTGAGCTGTAACCCATAAATAATTTGACCTGTAGGCCATAAAATTCCTGCTGCAGATGCGCCCCCTAATAGAGCAAATGCGGCTACGATTGCTGCTATTTTTTGCTTTCTCATAAATCTCCTAACTTGCACAATAGGCTAAACATACGTCTTGAAATTGACTCATATCAAACATACCTTGTCGACTCCCTAAAGTAATTCGGTATAGTTCACGAAGTAACTTGGCCACGGCTGGAATCTGAATATCTTTCCTAGCTTCGTATGCCAGTTTAATCGGGTACGGATTCACTTGCATCCCCTTTTCCTTAAATAGCTTTTGAATTTCTGGCAGTGATAATCCGTAAAATGCACATTCGCTTACCATCAATTGCAAATGCATTTGATTATGAACATAAGCCATCGCCATATCAACAGATTTGTTCTTTAACATAGATGGAAATAAATCTAGTAAAGTACGTGCATCTTTTTTGATAAGAGCTTCCTTGAATCGAAAAATATTTTTGTCTCCAAAATCTGTTAAATGCTCTTCTAAGAATTCTCTAGTGATACTTTTATGCGTACCCAACAGTAAAAACAAACGGTCGAAATCAGTTCGTAAAAATCCTAAGGGAACATCTTTCCAAAGATCTACAGCTTCACGTAAGTAAGACATTCCTTGAGTATCAAGTTTTTTACCATGTTCTTTACAATAGGTTTGAATCCACTGAAAGAGAGCCTCTCCTTCTAGCTTTTCAAACTTATAGGATTCTACAGCTTGTAAAAATGCTTTATTCCCTTGCAATCGACCATCGATGGACTCAGGATACACAATAAGTATAGGATCTGTACCATCATATTGTATGAGAAACTCTCGTAATTGTTGCCATCCAGAGTTCGCCTTTTTCTTTGACTTATCAAATATAGGTACATGAGTTAGTAAAAATACTCTTGGCTCTCCAAACAAAGAAACTTCTTGCACATGTCCCATAATATAATTAGTACCTTGTTCCTCACGTAAAGTAAACAAGGTCCGATCTGTATAGGTACTTAAGAGATTCTGCTTTTTTTCTTCCAATAATTGTGGCTCATCTCCGTAGAGTAATGTAACCATCTTTCACCTCTTATAGTGTAAACATATTATCCTCGTCACTACCTACAATATATACCCCTTCTTCCACATCAAACCGACTGTGCAATGTATTCCAAACTACAAATTGTTTGGCCCCTTTTTGCTGATATTCTAGTAAACGTTCTGTAGAAGTCAGTCCATATATTGTATTCGCTTCACTCTTTGTATTATACACTATCTCAGTACTTTTTTCCTCTTCTTTTCTTGGATTTAGATGAAATATACGATTACCTTTTACTATGATTTCATAACCATCTTTTTTATGTGCAGATACAACTAACCAGTTAGATTGTATTCCTTCTTTTGTTTGTTCCTTCACATAGTAAGCACGCAATGTATCTATATGTACACTTCCCTTTTGATAGGCATCAACGAATAGACTATTCCACTGTTGAAATCCATTATGATGTAATACATTTATACATTGTTTCATATCACGTTGCGATATATCTCCATTCTTAGCATCTATATATAAATACGCCTCTCTATGAAGACCTGTTTTATACACCATGCAAGCTGGTCCTGAATGCAATGCGATAGGAACTATATGAATTGTTGTCATCGTGTAGGATATAATGAGCGGAACTAATCCCAATACTAAAAAACTAGCACTAGCCATTCGATTCCACCTCAGATGTATCGGTTCTTTCAGTGCCAGTAGCCAATATACATAGGCTAATCCCACATACCATAGTAAAACCAACCAAATTGGCATCGGCGGGGACCATAGTACACCTAAATCACGTATAGCCACTAGAAGAGCTACACTAGCTTTCAGAATAAAACCTAGAACCCACCAGCCCCAAGTACATACAACAATAGAATTAAGTATAGACAAGAGAAGCCCTATAATAATTACCATATCGAGTAATGGACCTACTATCAGATTTGATAGAATACTTAAGAAACTCACATTGTAGAAATAATATAGTTCCACAGGAAAAATCAATACCTGTGCGGATATGCATAAGGCGATTGCTTTTGATATGGTATTAGCTGGAAAGATTCGATATACATAAGGGTATAAGCCAATAATTCCTAAGGTGGATCCAAAGGATAAAATAAAACTAATATCTACAGCATACAAAGGTTTCCACAATAGTAAACATACCCCAGAAAGTACTAACCCTTGTATTGCTCTATATGTTCCTCCATGTAGAGCTACATATCCAGCCAATATACCCATCATAGCTGCTCGTAATACAGGTGGACTCCACCCGACAATTGTACAATACAAAAGTATCATACTAGTGGTGACTAAAAACTCTGTTCTCTTAGATTTACAAAACGGTTTTACAATGAATGAAATTATTAAAAATAAAAGTGCAATATGTGATCCTGATACAGATAAAATATGTATGAGGCCTGTTTCACTAAATAACTTGACTGTTGCTTCTGGTAATGCGGCATACTGTCCACCTAAGACTAGAGATGCTCCCAAAGTGGCAATAGATGGATCTAAGTGTTCTTCAAATTGTTTAGCAATCCAATGATGTATATCATCCATTGCATTCCATATACCAAAGATACTATCTTTGGTATGGCTCCATAGTGTGGGCGTTATTCTATATGAACCTACAATTTGACCATCATAAAGTGTTCCTACTAATGAATCGTTAATATGCCGCGTTTTCATAGATATGGCACCACTCTGTTCATAGTAAGTGAAACCTTTAACAACACCTTCTATCCGATATCGTTCGCCTATATGGATAGAAGGTCTTCCCCGCACATAAACACGTATATTGCCACTTGCTGGTAATGTTTCAGAGTTATTTTCTTTGTCTATGGCGAGACCTTCTACAGTACCATCCATAACTGTCATCAGGCCATCTGCAGTCATTGTCTCCTGGGGAGATCCGGTTACTTGTATATGATAGATTCCCTGTGTTCCATAGTAAAAGGGCCGCTCTTCATGATAGGAGTTAATCACCGTATCTGCACGCATATATCCTACAGCCAGCGACACTGTGATAACCAGTGACATTCCCATCAAATAGGCAATCTTAGTCCGAATTGGTTCAGTTCTCTGTTCATAATATGACTTGCTCATTTGGAATACAATGCCCAAAATACTGACTATACAAACCCATTGTGCCAAGTAAGAAGTATATTCATAATGATAAAGAGCTATGGAGATGCCTAATATCATCCCCATTACACTACCACTCCCTATATCAATTGGTTTTGGTATCCACCGTCTCATAATCGTACTTTCTCCACAATCTTTTTATACAAAGCAGGACCTATCCCTTTTACATGTTTCAAATCTTCTAGTTGTTTGAATGGTCCATGTTCATTTCGATAGTCCACTATTTTTTTCGCCATCTTAGGCCCTATTCCAGATATCTTTTGTAATTCTGCTTCTGAACTATCATTAATTGAAATATTCTGTCTTCTCAACAATTCTTCTGGATTGCCGCGGAAGTTAAAATCTACATGAATATGTGTACTTTCATCAATAGTATCTTCCATATGCAAACGATTGACATCGGCATACGGCAATAATCCTTTACTCGCTTCTATGGCTGCTTTTACTGTGACTGGTGATGTTAATTCATACAAACCAGGCTCTTCCACAGCCCCTGTAACATAGACTAAGACTTTTCCCTTCTCACTAGATGTATCCTGATTCTCTTTGTTACTATGTTCTTTACTAGTTTCCTCATGGGTTGTTGTAATTGATTCTGCATCGCCTTTCATCGATGTATCTGCTATAATAGAATAGTACCCACATACACAAACTAGGAATATAACTACAATTAGTATATTCCGTTTTCGACTTGATAGTTTCATAGTATCACGACCTTTCTTAGTTAGATTTCGTGATACAGCGGTAGTATCCTTTAAAATTTACTACCAGTATATATTTGGAGGTTATATGAAAGAAAATTTACATCAATATGCACGTTTATTGCTTCAAGAAGGGGTTAATTTACAACAAGATCAATTATTAGTTATCAATGGGGATGTCGAAAATAAAGACTTCGTATATATTGTGGTAGAAGAAGCTTATGCACTAGGTGCAAAAGATGTACATATCAATTGGCGCAGTACTATCACTGCAAAATCACGTTTAACCAACGCTAAGGATACTGTATTAGCTAATCCTGCTCCTTGGATCGCCGATATGTACCATCATATAGTAGATTCTAATGCTTGCATTTTATCTTTAATTAGTGCAAATCCATTTGCTTACGAAGGAGTTCCTTCTGAGAAAATTGCCTTATCTTCTCGCAGCATGAGTAAATTAACTAAATTTTACCATGAAGCAATCATGGATTCTAGTCTTACTTGGTGTGTTGCCTCTGTGGCTACCCTTACTTGGGCTAACCTATTAGGCTATGAAGGTGATGATAATGAAAAAGTAAATCGTCTATGGAATACAATCTTTACATTATGTCGTATGAAGAATGTATCCGAAGATGAATCTTTCTCCATACATTTAAACCGTTTAGCACAGCGTACAGCTACATTAAATGATCTGCAGTTAGTATCCCTACATTATACATGTCCAAATGGTACTGATTTGACAATTGCCCTTCCCGAAGGTCACCTTTGGTTAGGTGGTAAAGAAGCCTCTAAAAAAGGGATTATCTTTGATGCTAACATCCCTACAGAAGAAGTATTTACAGCGCCTCATTACGCAGGTGCTAATGGAACTGTATATTCTACAAAACCACTCATTTATGATGGAAATCAAGTCGAGGAGTTTTATTTTACATTTAAAGATGGAAAAGTTGTAGATTATGGTGCCAAAGAAGGTAAAGAGTATTTAACTAATTTAATTGAAACAGATGAAAACTCTTGCTACCTTGGTGAAGTAGCACTTGTGGATCACTATTCTCCAATAAGCCAATCCAATATGATTTTCTTCGAGACCCTTTATGATGAAAATGCTTCGTGTCATTTAGCATTAGGTGCTGCGTATCCTACTTGCCTTGAAAATAGTGATGGTATGAGCCAAGAAGAATTGCGTAATCATGGTTTAAATACATCCCTTGCCCATACAGATTTTATGATTGGTCATGAACATATGACGATAATAGGATTGACAAAAGATGGTAAAGAAGTCCCTATCATGATTGATGGACGTTTACAAGTATAGGTGTATTCCAAAAGAGGAAGGTTGAATTTGTTTCAACCTTCCTCTTTATTCTTTTCAGAATTGCTCTTCAGTATATATGTACGTATAAAATTTTCTACTCTACTTACAGATAATATATCGAACGTACTTTCTTTTATTTGGAATTTAGCACAAAAGAAAATATGTTCGATGTATGGTATCACAAAAATAAATACAAAACTATGAATATATAGGCTTACTCATAAATGTGATTTATAATAATGTATCTACAGCGATATTCACTATTAAATCTGATGGGTTCTCACAAATATAATCAGCTCCTGCCGACTCTAATTCTTCTACACTTCCATATCCATAGGAAACTCCCATAGCTACACAGTTGTGAAGTTTAGCTGCTTCCATATCATACTTTCTATCTCCCACCATATACCAACGAGATATTTTATATTTCTGTGCCGTAATCGCATTCATATCTTGTAAAGCTTCACGTAAGATATCTTCCTTATGAATCAATCCAATGTCTCGATTTGCTCCTCGGATCACTTCAAAGTATGGGTCTAAATTAAAATGTTTAATAATATCTTTTGCTTGCTCCTCTGGTTTTGCCGTAGCAATACCAACATAAGCGCCTGTTTTTCTCAATGCTTGTAAAGCAGCCTCAATTTGAGGGTACACAGCATTTTCATATTTTCCAGTAGCATCATAGCGTTCTTTAAAATATCCATAGGCTTGTTCAATTTGTTCTTCTGTCATATGGCAGTGATCTCGGAAAGAATCTGTTAATGGTGGTCCAATAAATAATTGCAATGTTTTTTCATCGGGAATAGGTTGCTCCATTTTTTCTAGAGCATACCGAATAGACTTAAGGATACCTTCACGAGAATCTGTTAAGGTTCCATCTAAATCAAAAATTACACAAATCATAATAACTCCTATATGTTATCTATCATAATACTATATGTGTATCTATAGTTGTAGTATCACTTCCACTGTTCGGTTCGCCTCGTATGATATCACCCAATAATATCTACCAATCTAGACAATGCCTACTGCTAAATATATCTACATTGCCCCCTATCAGACTACGATATGGTAATATCGCTACTGTCTTTCATATGCACGATGAAAGTTCTTTACAATACTCGTATTGCAGAGTATACTATATATAGAAAAGTTTCTATATATAGGAGGACAGTATGGAAGATAATCAAATTCCTACGGCCATTTTAGATAAATTAACAAAAGTTTGTACTTGCCGTAGTATTACAAAAAAAGCAATTAAAGAAGCAATCTTAGATGGCTGCGATACATTCCCTAAAGTTAGAGAGCGCACTAGTGCTGGTACCGGCGCATGCGGTGGCAAAGGTTGTGGACCTCGAGTGGTGAAACTTTTAAAAGAGCACCAGGAAGGGCAATGGTAATCAATCAACATACAAATGATAGGATAGGCGATACACATCGCCTATCTTTTTTATTAGATACACAAAAAAGGCTGCTCAAGAATGTAGGTCATTCTGTAGCAGCCTTCCTTTTATTTCTTCAATGCTTCACGCAATGTATGCCAAGCAAGCACTGCACATTTAACACGGGCAGGCATGTTAGAAATATTTTGTAAAGCTATTGCATCTTCTAAGGCTTCTAATTCTTCTTCATCTGTCACTTCTTTTTTAATCATTCCTAAGAAAAGATCCACTAATTGGAACGCTTCCTCTAAAGATTTACCAGTAATGACATCAATCATCATAGATGCCGATGCTTGGCTAATAGCACAGCCAGAACCTGTATATGCAGCATCTTTTACAATGCCATCTACCACATTCACTTGCAATGTTAAATCATCACCACAGCTTGGGTTATGACCATGCTCACTAGCGGTAAATACATCTAATAAACGTTTATTACGTTTATCTTGGTTGTGCTCCAAAATCAGTTCTGTATACACTTGATCCATTTCCATGGCATTGTTCTCCTTACTCTGACAAGCCCATGGTTGGTCGAACTGTTTTCAGGGCTTCTAAAAATTGATCTAAATCTTCTTTTTTAGTATATATGTACATACTAATACGGTTGGATGCTGGTACACCATAGTATGCACCTAATGGCTGTGCACAATGATGTCCAGAACGTAAGCATACCCCATGACTATCCATGATGGTTGCCACATCATGTGGATGTACGTCATCCACAGTGAAAGCGATAACGCCATGCTTTTCTTCTGGATTGGCACTGCCCAGCAAATGAATATGAGGCATAGCCGCTAGTTTAGGTAATACATACCGCACCAATTCTTGTTCATATTCATGGATCGCATCCATACCAAATTGTTCCAAATACTCAATAGCAGCTTTCAATGTAATAGCACCATGTGCATTCGGTGTACCTGCTTCGAATTTATAAGGTACTTCATTGAATGTGGTAGTTTGTTCTTTCACATATTCAATCATGTCCCCACCAAATAAGAATGGATCCATGTCTTCTAGTAAGTGATATTTTCCGTACACAACGCCAGTGCCTTGAGAAGCACACATTTTATGCCCTGAGAAAACGAAGAAATCACAATCTAAAGCTTGTACATCAATAGCTTGATGAGGAGCCGATTGCGCTCCGTCTAGAATAGCAATGGCACCAACAGCATGAGCACGTTCCACTAGCTCTTTTACAGGAAACTCCATCCCTAACACATTACTTACATGGGCAAAGGATACAATTTTAGTAGATGCATCAATTTTATCCATTTCACCATCTTTGATGTGACCAGTTTCGTCTAGGTACATATATTCCAATGTTGCACCTGTCATACGGCATACAAACTGCCAAGTCACAAGGTTCGCATGATGCTCTGCCACAGTAATGACGATTTTATCGCCTGCCTTAATATGTTTCAAAGCGTAAGAATGAGCAATTAAGTTCAAGCTTTCTGTCGTGTTTCGAGTGAAGATAATTTCTTCACGTTTACGAGCATTAATGAATCGTTGCACCACATCACGAGTACCTTCATAGGCCTCGGATGCTTCCATAGCCAACACATGGGCCCCACGATGAGGATTCCCATTGTGATTTGCCATATGCGTTTCTAATGCTTTCATCACTGGAACTGGAATTTGCGTAGTGGCACCACTATCCAAGTATGCAATGCGTTTACCACGGTGGGTTCTTGTTAAAATTGGAAAATCTTTATATGCCTCTGCTATTGGTTTCATACTATCCCTCTCAATTATATTTTTTGTCGTAGTACTGCTAAGGCAGCTTCTTCCATTTCTTCATGGCCAATACGATCAATCAATGGTCGTAACATAGATTCTACGATGATGTGTTTTGCTTCCTCTTCGTTGAAACCACGGCTCATTAAATAGAATAATTTCGCTTGATCTAATTGACCAGCACTGGATGCGTGATTACCAGATACATTATCTTCTTTACATAATAACAATGGTAAAGAGATGGATTTAACTTGAGGTGTTAATAACAAACATGTATCTTCCTCTGCACCTTCAGATGCGATACTACCACGCAAGAAATCTAAGGTTCCACGGAATGATTTCTTGGAAGAGCCATTCAATGCACCTAAATTATTAATATTACTAATTGTTTTTCTACCGATATGTTTCATTAACATAGCGATATCAAATACTTGTGTATCATTGCCACAGTATCCCAAATCATGTTCTACTTCAGCGTAGTCTCCTACTAAATCTTCTTGGTAATTCAAGAAGTTTTCAGATCCACCCAACTCGATGTTGATGAACTCTACATGACCAGATTCTTCTACTCGTGTATAACGATGTTCAAATTGTTGCACTTTACCAGTTAACAGCTGCACTTTTTTGAATACTACAGAGGCCCCTGTGTGGGATACGATTTCTGAAAGTAATCCTACATGACCATCCGTAGCTTCACCTTTCAAGCAAAGCGTTAATTCTAAGGAAGAGTCTTTTTCAGCTTCGATTTGTAAGCGTGTTCTTTCACTGACAGCGCCTTGCACATCAAG
This sequence comes from Veillonella sp. CHU110, assembly GCF_003992255.1. Classification (NCBI taxonomy): domain Bacteria; kingdom Bacillati; phylum Bacillota; class Negativicutes; order Veillonellales; family Veillonellaceae; genus Veillonella; species Veillonella sp. CHU110. Next base: position 122,633 of record NZ_RQVA01000004.1, read on the forward strand.
GATAATCGTCAATGCTTCCTTTGCACCAGCTGGCACTTGAATGTGATAGCCATGTGTAAAGTGATGAGATGCATCGCGCAACGCGCCAGCATGAACACCTTCATAAGAGGACTCTAACAATTCTTTATTTGTAATGTCTGTTACAATGTGCTTGGATCCTTCTACTGTTACCGTTGCACGTTCTGTACCAGCCCATACATTGCCTTCTGTATGATTTACCTTTAACCAACGGAAAGTCGGTCTAGGCAATTCATTAAAATGTAATGTCTTGCTCATCTTAACCTCCTAACCGATAGAACCTTCAAGTTCTAAGGTAATTAAATTATTCATTTCAACAGCGTATTCCAATGGTAATTCTTTAGAAATTGGTTCTACGAAACCACGCACAAGCATAGCTCTCGCTTCTTCTTCACTAATACCACGAGTCATCAAGTAGAAAATAGCCTCATCGGAAATGCGACCGATTTTTGCTTCATGTCCTAAATCGACATTATCATTTTCAATAGTAATAGATGGAATGGTATCGGATTGAGATTCTTGGTCCAACATCAAAGATTCACAAGATACGGTTGCTTTGGAATGGTCTGCATTTTTACCAATGTTTAATACACCACGGTAAATCGCTGTACCACCGCTCTTAGAAATAGATTTAGAGTTAACATTACTTGTTGTATGTGGTGCCGCATGAATTACTTTCGCTCCTGTATCTAGGTATTGACCTTCACCAGCAAATGTAACGCCTGTAAATTCACAGTGCGCCCCTTCACCAGCCAAGATACTCATAGGATACAAGCAAGATACAGCGGAGCCAAAGGAACCGGATACCCACTCGATAGTACCATTTTTACCAACTCGGCTACGTTTTGTATTCAAGTTGTACATATTTTTAGACCAGTTTTCGATAGTAGAATAACGCAAAGTAGCATTATCTTTTACGAACAACTCAACGCAACCAGCATGTAAGTTAGCTACATTATATTTTGGAGCGGAACAACCTTCAATGAAGTGTGCTTTTGCGCCTTCTTCTACGATAATTAACGTATGCTCGAACTGACCTGCTCCTGGTGCATTCAAACGGAAGTAAGACTGCAATGGAATATCTACAGTTACTCCTTTTGGCACATATACGAAGGAACCGCCAGACCACACTGCACCATGTAAAGCTGCAAATTTATGATCTGTAGGTGGCACTAATGTCATGAAATATTGTTTTACAATATCCTCATGTTCATGTAATGCTGTTTGCATATCTGTGTACACAACGCCTTGACGAATCAAGTCTTCTTGAATACTATGATATACAACTTCAGAGTCATATTGAGCTCCTACGCCAGCCAAAGAAGTTTTTTCAGCTTCTTGGATACCAAGACGGTCAAATGTCTCTTTAATGTCATCTGGAACTTCATTCCAGTCTTCTTTCATATCAATTTTAGGTTTTACATAAGTAACGATATCGGCCATATTTAAAGCACTAATATCAGGCACCCAATTAGGAACATCTAATTTATTGTAAATTTCAAGAGATTTTAAACGGAAATCTAACATCCATTGTGGCTCATTTTTGTTAGCCCACATTTCACGAATGATATCTTCTGTTAAACCAGCTTCTGATTTATAGGAGAATTCAAATTCATTACGAATGTCATAGACGCCGCGATCCATCTCCTCAATATGAGTTTTCTTTCTCGCTTCCATGAGATCCTCCTATACTAAATTTTTATATGCGTCATAGCCTTTTTCTTCGATTTCACGAACGAGTTCAGGGCCACCAGTTTTTACAATACGACCATCGATTAGGATATGTACGAAGTTTGGCTGTAATTTTTGAAGAATTTGATTGTGGTGAGTGATGATCAACACCGCATTCTCTTCATTATGAAAACGGTTTACACCTTCAGATACGATACGAACAGCATCTACGTCAAGACCGGAATCAGTTTCATCAAGGATAGCCAATTTAGGATTTAAAATAGACATTTGAAGAATTTCATTTTTCTTTCTTTCACCACCGGAGAAACCTTCGTTCACATAACGGTTAGCGTAAGAAGTATCGAAGGATAACTCTTCCATTTTAGCTTTTAATTCTTTTTTGAAAGCCAAGGCACGTACGTTTTCACCAGTAATTGTGTTTTTAGCTGTACGGATGAAGTTTTCTACTGTAATACCAGGTACAGAAATTGGATGTTGGAAGGACATGAAAATGCCTTTTTTTGCACGATCGTTTACAGCTTCTTCAGTGATATTCTCGCCATCAAATACGATAGAACCTTCTGTTACTTCATAAGCAGGGTTGCCCATGATTACATTGGCCAATGTAGACTTACCTGCACCATTCGTGCCCATTACTACATGGATCTCACCTTTATTAATTGTTAAATTGATGCCTTTTAAGATTTCTTTCTCTTCAATAGAGGCACGTACATTGTCTACGCGAAGTAATTCTGCCACGTATGTCACTCCTTATCAAATTAAGATATTATATAAAAAAGAAGACTAGTTAGGTCTTAGACTGTGTCGAATGCCGTAAAAAAACGGATTCCACCAAAGTGTAATCCGCTGTCATATTCATAGTATGAGAACGCCACTTTGGCCTACATCTAAAATAGTAAATATACTATCTGTATTATACCGTGTATAGACTGGAACCGCAAGCTAATTTCTACTATTTAACTATGATTTTGATGATATATAAACATATCATCTATTCATTTATAGCAATATTGAAATTTAATTTCTCTACCAAGAGACTCAACAATATTTATTATACTGAATTTTCTCAATATTGTAAATGCTATTCCCTTTAATTTTTAGGGATATAACTATAATTTATTCAAATATTTTAATAAAAAATAGTATACATAGACCTACTCCTCATCAACGGCGACTACAATAGTAGTTGCCCCCAATTCGACGTACACTATGTATACTATTTACATTCATGAACCGTATACGAAATTCACTCTACACATAATATATAAATATATCTATTATAACTTAGAGAAATCTAACGTAGCAAAATAATCATCAAGCGTTTCTGCACGGCGAATTTCTGTAACGCTACCATCTTCATGTAATAGCAATTCAGCAGAACGCAATTTGCCATTGTAATTGAAGCCCATTGCATGACCATGTGCACCTGCATCATGAATCACAATGCGGTCGCCCATATCGATTTTTGGCAATTGACGATCAATGGCAAACTTATCATTATTTTCACATAAAGACCCAGTTACATCATAGGTCATTGTAGCAGGTTCATTTTCTTTACCCATCACAGTAATATGATGATAAGATCCATATAAAGCTGGACGCATCAAGTTAGACATACATGCATCTAAGCCAATGTAATGTTTATAAATATCTTTTTTATGAATCGCCGTAGCTACTAAATAACCATAAGGTCCTGTTACCATACGGCCACATTCATAGGCTAATTGAATAGGACTGTGACCTGCACCTAGAATCAAACGATCATACGCTTCTTTAACACCTGCACTTAGCACTTTGTAATCTACTGGTGTTTGCTCTGGTTTATAGGCAACACCAATACCACCGCCAAGGTCGATGAATGATACTTCAACACCTGTTTGTTCTTTTACCCGTAATGCTAGGTTAAACATTAACTCTGCCGTACCTACTAATCCATCAATATCTAATTCATTAGATACTACCATAGTATGTAAACCAAAGTTAGTGATACCTTTTCCTTTTAAGTATGTAATAGCCTCAATAATTTGAGCCTCTGTCATCCCATATTTGGCTTCTTCTGGAAGACCGATAATTGTGTTACCGCCCTCTTTTAAAGAACCTGGATTGTAACGGAAGCAGAAGCGATCAGGTAACGCACCATGCTGTTCCAAGTAAGCAATGTGCGTAATATCATCTAAATTGATAATAGCACCTAACTCCATTGCTTTTTTATATTCTTCGTATGGCGTATCATTAGAGGAAAACATAATATCATCTCCAGTGATACCTACCTTCTCACTCAAAATTAATTCTGCCATAGATGAGCAATCAGCACCAATGCCAATTTCTTTCATCATTTTCATAATGTAAGGATTTGGTGTTGCCTTCACAGCAAAATATTGTTTAAATCCAGGAGCCCAGCTGAAAGCATCTAAAAATGCGCGCATATTATCCATAATACCCTTCGCATCATAAATGTGGAATGGCGTTGGATATTGAGCAATAATCGTTTCTAATTGTTCTTTTGTAAATGGTGTTGTTTTTGCGTTCATTATAACTCCTAAATCTATTTGTAATGCGCTATGCAACAGACTCTTTCTGTAACATAGCAATATGTCAAACAATAGGCATTCTTCATGTATTATCTCAATAAGAAGCGACACATTTTCGCCTAAACCTTAACGAAATATACCATTATCTGCGAAAGAAATACATACTACTATGCCATCAATCCAAAGATAATCTATGAATACCGTATCGTATTGTAACATAAATTCTATAGAATTGTAAAGATTCTATAGAATTTAACATTAAAACTCATTTATAAAATATTCAGCTGGTTTAAATTGTATACTTTTCTTCATTTCATTCCAAGTTAGTTGATACATATATCCATCCTTATTTAAAAATTTAGGCTCTAGTGTTAACACAAAATCTACACCTTCATCCCTCATAGATTTATATCCATTAGCGATATTAAAAATTGTACGTTCATAAGGACTATAATAATTATTTGAATCTAATACATTTTGCCAACTAGAAGAGTCGGAATTATAAAAATATATAAAAGATCTTGTTGGTAAATTTTTATCTTCATATGTGTAACGAGCATTTATTAAATATAACGTTCAACTAATACTCTTATCTTTAACTACGTTTATAGTAAAATCATCCTCAAGCATTTTAGTTGGCACTTCAATGCTAGCACCATTCCTTACCAACTCAATACTCCAGTCTTTTTTCTTTACATATACATTATCTGAGTATAAAGATATTCTAGATGTTTCATCTAACAATCGATGGTTAATTCGTATACGATAAACATCTTCAAAATAAGCGTATGTATTTAAAAATAAGCTCATGAAATAACAACATATCAATATACCTATTACTTTTTTCATATATTTTATACCCTTAAAAAATTACTATATCTCTTTATATATTCTAAAACAAACTCATAAAGACTATCTTAACAATTATCTAATATTCCTTTTAGCTTTTACAAAAATCGGATAGTTAGATCAACGAACGCCAAATAGAGCTGCATCTACGCTATAGCGTCCACCGCCCATAAAGAAAATTGCTAAGGCCGCAAATCCCATTTGAGATGGATAATCCCATGAGAAAAATCCTGCATCCAAATGCAAAATAGTAGCAGTAAATAAAACACCAGCCAACAGCAAAGATCCCAATCGTGTGAATAAACCAAGAGCTACTAAAATACCACCCAAAAGTTCACTAAAAGCAGCAAATGTTCCTAATACTTCATAAGCATCACTTACTCCTAATGGGGCTAACATAGCTCCAACCTTATAAAGGCCTTGTGAGCCACTTAGAAACTTTAAATATCCATGATATGCCATAGAAATACCAAGAGCTAATCGTAACACCAACATACCAAAATTAACATACGTAGGTTTACTACGCAATAAAAAATGAATCATATTTAAATCCTTTCATCTATGACTAAATATCTATCTTAAATACCAATATACTCATTATATTTAATTTCATGCATTGAGATTGTATCCTTCAATGAATTAATTTTTTCAATATCAATAAACTGATCCCATTTTATCCTGTATTCATTTTTAATCCAATCCTCATTGAACAATTTAATTTCAGAACCTCCGTTACATAGTATATCATTAGTTAATCTAACCATATTTTCATTCGATTGACTTATATACTCATTGCGAAATCGACTCTCTTCATTAAGGACCTTTATTACTAATCTCTGTAACCAAATTTCTAAATGTGTATTAAAAGATTGCTCTGATATTTTTTTTAAAACTACGTTTATTATTTTAAATTTACTTTCATCTATTGAATAAGATTCATCGCTCGTTCCAAAAATAAAGCTAAATGACTCTCTATTTATTACATCCTTATCCTTATTATTATCAATTTTATTAAATAAGCGAGCAAGTAGTTTTATACCTATATCAATAACTTTTGGATTATTCTCTATAATTTTAAAAACTATCGATATAAGTACATCAATTTCGGTTCCTAATTTTTTAAAATCATTATATTCTAATTTTATAATTCTTTTTTCAAACTCCTTTAGAGCCTTAATTAGTTGTCCACTATTGGGAAACTTATCTGCGAATAACTTAATTATAATCAAGTGTTTCTGTATTGAAGTC